>JACRBX010000265.1 GCA_016219225.1 Deltaproteobacteria bacterium | reverse complement strand
GCCCCAAACAGGCCGGGTTCGTCACGGGACCAACCTCCAGATCGCCTATTTTGATCAACTCCGCATACAGCTCGATGAAGAAAAAACGGTCCTGGAAAATGTCGGCGAAGGCAATGACTTTATTGAACTGAACGGGCAGCGGCGGCACATCATAGGCTATCTTCAGGATTTTCTCTTTTCACCGGAAAAAAGCCGGACCCCGGTAAAAGTTCTTTCCGGGGGAGAAAAAAACCGCCTCCTGCTGGCCAAGCTTTTTACCCGGCCGGCCAATGTCCTGGTGCTGGACGAACCCACCAACGATCTGGATATGGAAACCCTGGAGCTGTTGGAGGAGCTACTTTTCGATTATCAGGGGACCCTTTTGCTGGTCAGCCATGACCGGACCTTTTTAAACAATGTGGTGACCAGTACCCTGGCCTTTGAAGAAAACGGCAAGGTCATCCAATACGCCGGAGGTTATGACGATTGGCTGATTCAAAGAGCCCAACCGGCGGAAGGTCCCCGGACCAAGAAAAAAGACAACGGAAGAAATGTTGCAAAGCCCAAAACCCGGGACTTTCAGAAACTGGGTTTTAAGGAAAAAAGGGAGTTGGAAGAACTGCCCGAACGGATCAACGCCCTGGAAACGGAGCGGCAAGGGCTCTATGAAGCCTTGTCCGATCCCCTGTTTTACAAAAAAGAAAAGGAGGCGATGGAGCGGATTAAGACCAGACTGGGCGAGGTGGAACAGGCCATCGAGACCGCCTATCAGCGGTGGGAAGATCTCGACGGACGGAGCTGAACCGATTTGCATTTTCACATATCCTTTTTGAACAGACTTTAACAGCATTCGGGTCTCAATTTGCCTCGGGCCACCTCTTTACGCCGTGCACCCCGCGTCAACCGTGACAAAACTTTTTTCTCCGGTTTTGTCCTTACCTGTCAGTCTGGGCCGTTGCCAGAAACCAAGGGTTTTCTTTGTTATCACTTTTCAATTGACATTACCCTAAGAAATTGATTTCATAAATTAAAGGATTCAAATGTCGGCCGGTATTTTCCTGTGCCCCGGCTTCCCGCGCACGGTGATATACCCTCCAAGCCAGTGCGGCAGGAGGCTCTGCGGTGCCACACCCCGGCGATTCGTTTGAGGCATAGCATCCCCCCCCCCTTAATTGGATCTTATGCCTCATATTGGCCTAACGTTTATGGTGTATTAAGACGTTTTTTTGAGGCATAGCATCCGAGAATCCATGAAATAGGGATGATATTTTTGAGGCATAATACTATGTTATGCTTTGAGGAAAACCATGACAAATCCCAAACTATTTATCTCCTATAGTTGGACAAATCCGGACCATGAATCATGGGTTCTCAATTTAGCAACAGAATTAAGAGAATCTGGAGTAGATGTTATTCTCGATAAATGGGATCTAAGAGAGGGCCATGATGCAAATGCTTTTATGGAAAAAATGGTAAGTGATCAGGAAATTAAGAAGGTGGCCTTGATCTGTGATAAGGCCTATGCTGAAAAAGCCGATGGTCGCAGTGGCGGGGTTGGCACAGAGACACAAATTATTTCAAGTGAGGTGTATGCAAAGCAGGATCAGAACAAATTTGTAGCCGTCTTGAAAGAACGGGATGAAACTGGAAAACCTTATCTTCCGACCTATTATCGTTCAAGGATATTTATTGATCTGAGCGATTCCGAAAGCTACGTTTCAAATTTCGAACGGCTGCTAAGGTGGATTTTTGACAAGCCCCTTTTCATTAAGCCCGAAATAGGTACTTTGCCCACATTTTTAAAAGATGACGAAAATTCAGCTCCTCTAGGAACATCCGTCGTATTTAAAAGGACAATTGATGCCATAAGGAACGATAAAAAGTATTCAGAGGCTTCTCTGAAAGAATACTTATCGACTTTGTCTTCAGGAATGGAGAAATTGAGAATAAAAGACGAGGACGGGCTGTTCGACGATGAAGTAATGGTATCCATTACTTCATTTCTCCCGTTCCGGAATGAGGCTATAGAACTGTTTTTAACGATTGCAAATTATAGGGATAACAACGAAATCCGCGTATCCATCCATAGATTTTTCGAGTCTTTAATCCCGTATCTAATGCCTGCCAAAGGAATATCAAGCTACACCGAGTGGGATTTCGATAATTTCAAATTTATTATTCATGAACTATTTCTTTACGCTATAGCATCCTTCATAAGATATGAACGATTTGAATCTGCATCCTACTTGATGCAGAATGAGTACTATATTCGGGGGAATTCAGAGTATGACCGAGATGCTATGGTGCCGTTCAATATTTTTAGAGACCATTTGCAATCCCTGAGGCACAGAAACGATCGATTGAAGCTAAACAGGTTGTCATTAAGAGCTGACTTGTTGAGTGAGCGCTGTAAAGGAGTTGGAGTTGATTTTAGGCACCTTATGCAAGTGGACTTCATCCTCTTTATCCGTGACTATTTAGATCATCCTGACATAATATTTCCTTGGTTTCCTGAAACCCTTGTATACATTGGGCGCCACGGCAGTACAGCATTCGAGGTCTTTGCTCGATCCAAATCAGCCGCGTATTTCGAAAAAGCAAAAGTATTACTAGGTATAAATAGCAAAGAAGATCTCCTTCCGTTACTTGAAGCTTTTCAAAAAGATAACCGTCTATTACCGAGATGGGAATTTAACTCTTTTAACCCTACCGGCTTATTGGGTTTTAATGAGATAGCGACTAAACCCTAGCATAACAAAGCTCTTTCAGCGGATCGCAAAAACCCGCGCCCGCTGAAGAGCCCCGTTAGGCATATAAAAAAATGGATGCAAATACCAAATCACTACTATTCAATGTAATTGGCGGCATAATTGTTTCTGTTCTAACAGCGATTTATGTCGATGCTCGTCACCGATTTCGTTCATATCATCTCCAGCGCCTTCTTGGTTTTCAATTCAAGACTGATACGGAAATCAGAATGGCATACGGCCAGCTCCTGCTGCCATCCTTAACAGATCAATTTGGACGGCCAATAACCCATCCCTATATTAAACCGCCTCGACGAGGCGGCGCCCCATTAGTTGAATCATACTCTATTGAACACCCTATAAGCGAGTGTGAGGTTCGTGCATCGACTTACATTGCGGCTTTGTTGGGCCTTCCAGGAAAACTCCGTCCACTGCTGGTTTCGGACACCGAAGCAAGTTCTTTACTCGATAGCAATTTCATTTCCTTTGGTGGCCCTGGTTCAAATTACAAGACTGCAGATGCCTTAACATCTGAAGCAAATATATTTATTCGAATGTCTCCCAATGGTTTTTCATTACCCATCGATGTAAATCTTCCCTTTACATGCTCAAACGAAGCTGATCATGGCTTTATTTTAAGAATTACTCCTCCTGAGTTTCCCGCCCGATCTTGGATTGTCTGTGCCGGTCTGGGTGAATGGGGCACGAGTGGATCATCTTGGTTTTTGGCAAACAAGTGGCAAGAATTAATTGAAAGAATTTATCCTATGGCATATTGGTCAGGTGTTATGCACATTCCTGATTTCATGGCGATGATTCGAGTTCGGCCCGGGCAAGATCAGTCTGCGCGTATGGTTGCACTTTATAGAAATGACAAGGGGCAAATAAAAACCGTAACACAAGCCTAACAAATTCATCCAGCCGAACGGGAATAGACGCGGTGAATTTTTCATTCCGGCCTTTGTGGCCCGGCGGCTGATGACCGGCGTTATGTCAAAAGGAATAAAGAATGAATGAGGTAATTCCCATCTTATCGCTAGTCGTGGCCGCCCTTGCGGTTTTCGTGGGGCCAATCATTTCATACCTCGTGGCAAAACGACAGATTGCCAGTGCGCTCGTAACGTCCCATAAACAAATCATTGCCCCCATGCGGCAAGCGTGGATCAACAACCTACGTGACGTGCTTGCGGAACTTACAAGTCGTGCACAGCATTACTACTGTGCTGGGTTTGAAGAACGAGAGGATTCTGAATATCAGCATCTTTCGTTATTGGAGCATAGGATTCAGCTCATGCTGAATCCTATGGAAGACGATCATAATGAACTTGAGCGTCTTATCCGAAAGATGATCACCTCACTTGAACGTGGTAAAGAAGGTGACGAGGATTTTTGTAAGTCGCACACGGAGATCATGGCAGTCTCACGTAGAATCCTGAAGCGAGAGTGGAACGTAACCAAAGAAAAGATAGATGCGACACAACAAGCACACGCAGATGACGTCGCTTCGCGCCGCTCTTGAGGTGCACCTTTATGGCTGAACAATGACCAAGAAAACAAAAAGTCTGGAATCAATTGAGTCTAGGCTTAGTGCCACGGGTCAAACCTTGATTTGTGATTAAGGCATGGCAGCGCTTTGCAAGTTATCGCTCTCACATCGAGCTGATTTGTCCGGCCATTAGCAGAGACGTCAAAGTTATTGGGGACAGGATTGCCGTGGATCGTGCGAGGAGGGGGTCAAAATAAAAAACTTTAATCACAAATCAAGGTTTGACCCGCGCAGTCATTATTTGGGGGCAAAAAAAGAGGATATATACCTTGAAAAACCTATTCCTGGGTCGTAATTACTGATTAATCAAAGAGGTATCATGGCACGACCTAATGTCGTTAATGCCGTATCCAATCGGTTTTATCAAGGAGGTCTTATCATGATGACCGATACCGAAATTAAATCTAAAGGGCTTAAAATTCTTGCAAAACATCTTGGGAATATTGAGGCAGAAAAATTCATCGCGCTTATTCAGAGAGAACCCTTCGACTACACAAAATGGCACCAGGGTTTAGATGAAGAATTGACTATTGAGGAAATCTGCCATAAAGCAATGGCGTCGAGAATTAAAGACACCGAACCATGAGTTGAACCAGACGGGAGAAGCTGCCGGTTGGCGTTAAGCGCTTTGAGTTCGTGGAAGAAGGCTCGACTCGCTGGTTAGCTCTTAGTTCGGCATCAAAAGTAAGGGGATATCGAGTCATGAAGTTCACCCCAGCAGGAGAGATTATTGGCAAGGCACATCGAGTGCGCACGGTGATGATTGTCGATAGTCCACAACTGCCAGATGGCGAATATCGTTTTATCGACATGTATTGTACTGATCCGTCCTGCGATTGTCGCAAAACAATGATACAAGTGTTTCACAACGGGGCGTTCGTTTCCACCATCAACTACGGGTGGGAGCCACCCTCTTTCTACGAGAAATGGATGGGGGGCAAATGGGACGATGAGATCATGCTTCAGATGCATGGAGCTTCAATTGACATCACCAGTCCTAATCGGGTCTCACCCAAAGGTATTCTTGGCCTTTTCAGCGCATTGCTTGACGAGAAATGGATTGGGATCATCAAGAAACATTATAGGGCTGTGAAGGCGAAGTTGGACGAGGATCAGCGAAAGAAGGGCAAAAGCCGAACTCGTAAATTCAGCGGACCCAAAAAACAGGGCCGCTGATTAACCCGTTTGGCTGAAGGAATAGAAAGGGGACGTCCCCTTTATGCAGAAGGGCTCGTCAGAAACAAATGCCTGACCGAAGGGGAGGGAAAATGAAAATTATAGCCATCGACAGCACCTACCGACCTGAGGGGACGACCACCGAACTCGGTGGTGCCAGCGGGATGATCATGAAAAAGTAGGAAAAGCAGATGAAGACCTTTTTGCGTTTGATAACAATGGGGTCCGTTTTTTTCCTGCTGATCTCCATGGGCTGGTGGGGGGAAAGGATTTGGCCGGGGATCGAGACGGCCCATGGGGGACAAAATTCAATTGAAGTGTTGGGATCCTGGATGGTAAAAGGAAAGTCCGCGATGCAATACGTTATAACATTTTACCCTGACGATACTTTCAGCATGACTTACTTCGGGAAAAAATATAAAGGCACTTATACCATAACAGACATTACGGTGATACTCGTTTCGGCCGAAGGAACCAAGCTCGTATTCAAATTTATTAAAGGGACGGAAATGAAAAAGGACCGTTTGGAGGAAAAACAGGGTCTTATCTGGGAACGAGTCTGATTAATTTGCAATCAAAAAATGGGACGTTGTTCATGTCATTCAGAAATTTTTTCGAATCGTAATCCGGCAGTTTGATTCTATGTTGCATAATCGAGCGGTCTGAGATCCGCCAAGTTAAGGTGCGGGGGAGGTCATGGTTGCTGATTGAATCTTGGAACCCGCATAAAAGGTGTTTTCTGAACATGTTGTAGCTGGACAGGCGTCGGATATTGTTTTTATTTCAATGCCTTCTATGGAATGCTTGAATTAAGAACCAGTATATTATAGAATATGGCAACACAACAATTTCAGGAGGTGATCCATAATGGCTACTTCTGTGGACGAACTGACAACAAAGGCTATGGCTTTACCTGGTGAAGCAAGGGCCCTACTGGCTGAAAGACTTGTTGAAAGTCTTGATGAGGAGTCAGTCAGTGGAATCTGGCTGACCGAAGCAAAAAAGCGCCGTGATGAGGTGCGAAGTGGTCAAGTTAAACCAATACCTGGTGTTGATGTAATGGAAGAAGTTCGAAAGCTTATTGATGATAAATGAGATACTCATTCCATCCAGAAGCACGAGCTGAATTCAAGGAAGCGACGATTTACTATTTTGAAAAAAGCCCCTCATTGGGAGCGGCGTTTTATTCCGAGGTAGAAAGCGCGATCGAAAAGATAGTCGAGAACCCGGAGTTATATCGCGTGATTGATGAAGATGTACGACGTTGCTTGACCAAGCGTTTCCCATACGCTGTTCTTTATACCATAGAAGACAATTATATTTTAATACTGGCCGTTATGCATTGTAGCCGGGAACCCTCCTACTGGAAACATAGGCTCCCGTAGCAATTCAACAAATGCTAATTGGGGTCAGGGGAAGTAGGATTATTTGTCAAGATGCCACGGGTCAAACCTTGATTTGTGATTAAGGCGTGGCGGCGCTTTGCAAGTTATCGCTCTCACATCGAGCTGATTTGTCCGGCCATTAGCAGAGACGTCAAAGTTATTGGGGACAGGATTGCCGTGGATCGTGCGATGAGGGGGTCAATATAAAAAACTTTAATCACAAATCAAGGTTTGACCCGTGCAGTCAATTTGTTTCATCTGCGGTATCTGAAAAAATTTCTGCGATCATGACAGAAGATTATTTAAAAAGTAAAGCCAAAAGAGCGAAAAAGTCTGATCTTAGAAAAATATTAGATGATGTCCCAAAGCGCAAACCGATTCTTGGTGATGAATTGTAAATACAGACCGATAAGTCAGTGCAGCAGACCGGCAAAAAACCGCGTGCTCGTTGCTGACTTCCACGTTGAATGCAAGATATAAACAGATTATGATAAAACTGTAATGGCTAAACGGGGTCGGACCTAATGCCGTTAACTTAAGGAAATAATATATTAATTACAATATGTTGTATCGTATTGCCTCTTAACATTTTGGAATGGGTTTTGAGTGAGATCAGGCTCAATTCCGCTATTTATAAGGGAAATTCCAAGCGGCCCACAACGCTTACGAAACCCGGGGTTCAGAAAAATGGTAACAAAACCGGTTCCAGCTTTTGCTGGAATTATTCCAAGAGGTCGAATTTATTTTAAAAAACTCTTAAGTTAACAGCATTGGGTCCGACCTCAAATTGAACACAAGGAAGCGAAACGGCTGGGAGTACCCCGCCAGTCTATCATCAAGCTTTGGGTGGCTGAGCGTTTGAAGAAAGCATCTTAATACTGATGATTCCAACAAATCTTTTCACCGGACGCGGCGGACTGCGGTGCCGTTTACATCCCTCATGTCCGCACGGCCTTCATTATTGGGTATTGTCCGGCTTGGCCGCACCGGTGAATTTGAGCGTTAGCTGAAGGAATAGAAATGGGACGTCCCCTTTATGCAGAAGGGCTCGTCAGAAACAAAAGCCGGACCGAAGGGGAGGGAAAATGAAAATTATAGCCATCAACAGCACCTACCGACCTGAGGGGACGACCACCGAGCTCGTTCGGGCCTTTATG
Source organism: Deltaproteobacteria bacterium (assembly GCA_016219225.1). NCBI lineage: Bacteria > Pseudomonadati > Myxococcota > Myxococcia > Deltaproteobacteria bacterium. Next base: position 13,311 of record JACRBX010000265.1, on the reverse strand, counting down.
GAAGGCGTCAAATCCGGCGGCGGGGAGCCGGATATGATCATGCTCCGTGACCAAAACATAGGGTACTGCATCAACTGCCTTAAATGTTATAGCTTTAAAGGCAGCGGAGCCGCCCCTTGCAGTCTGAAAGACGATATGGATGAGATCATCAACCGGATCATTGGCGCGGACGGAATCCTTTTCGCCTCTCCGGTGCATAACGGGTTTGTGACGGGTCTGATGACGACCTTCTGGGAGCGTTTGTCCTGGCGTACGGCCCGGCCCGGCGAGCCTATGATCCAGTGTATGAGCATCAACTCCCGTATCAACAACAAAATCCGGGCACTGGGCGCAATCGTAAGCGCCGGTGGCATGCCCGAACGGTTAAGAAAATATTGCGATGACGGGACCCCTTGGCTGAAAAGTAATGCCCCTTTGATGCTTCACGGACAATGGATAGGAGACCTGTATGCCGGCGCGGATCTCGAACATTTTCCGGAAGGTCAGCAGGATTGGGAGCGGCTCTACTTTCTTAGGCGATTAAGCACCAGGCAAAGACAACAAGCCAATGCCCTGGGTGTAAAAATGGTCCAGCTCCTCCAATCCGGTCGACTGCACCCCTTTACTATGGACAAGGCATTCAATCCTGTGGTTCGATGGATTATGGGGCTCATTTTCACTCTAAGCCCCTCCTATCGAATTTCCAAATAGTCTCCATATAACATGGGGAGAGCAAAGAAATATGATTTATGAGTATGGGAAGGGGGGCTAAGCATTTCCCTCGAACCCTTGAATCCCGGACTCCTTGAATCCTTCGATCATCGATCACTCTATTAGAGAGGACCCTTAATTTTACATCGCCTTCTTAAGGCCGCCTCGTCATCAGGGGCAAGCTCCGGAGAATTTGAATTGATCAGCCGGTACATGACGGCTTCTTCGGTTTGGCTGTGAGGCAGACCCAGGGCATGGCCGAATTCATGGGCCAGAACACGGACCAGCCGGGAGTCATCATCAAATTGATAAATCGTAATCGACTGCTTCCCTTTATGGATTTCATATAATCCTTCACAGAACTCGCGGCCTAAGGTGTTTCCGGCATTTTGGCGGTCTACTAATTCCAGGTTATATTTAGAGGCGATTTCATTGATGACCACAACCAGGCTGTTGATGGTATAGGCCAGGTTTTTCATTTCTTCCCGGCGTCTTTGCAGATTATCGCGCAGACTGTTTAATTCGTCTTTTTCTTTCACCAGCCGCCCCTGGAACCTTTCAGGAACTTCGCCGCGACGGTTCCATGATTCCCCTTCCGCATTAAAGGCGTTGAGCCGCGTATTGAAAACAGTTAAATCACCGCTCAAGGTGGTATTTTTTTGTTGGTATTCCATTTTTAAATTATTTAAGCGTGCATTCAATTCTTCATAGGAATGCTTCGAGCCATCGATTTTAATATTGAGCTTTTTTAACCGGTCGGTGGCTTCCTGTCTATAGTCATAAACGAGGTTAATTTCGATCAGGCCTCGAGGATCCTCCTGAAAAAGATGGCGGGAAAGAGGTTTCCCCCACATGGCGGCCGCCCTGTTCACCGCGCTTCCAAATTCCTGATGGGTTAAGCCGAATCGTTCATCGACATTCCCGATACGGTAGGTTATCGGTTGCCGGCAAGGCTTTGGCTGTCGAAAATAAATTACAGCCAGGACAATCAAGATGGCCAGAAAAACACAAAACCGCCAGCTTATTGTTTTTGATGCGGTTGGCATCCCCTCAGCCCTCCTATGGCCTGTTCCATGGCGCCGAGTAATTCCCCCAGGGTCTCTTCTTTCAGGGCGCAAACCGGGATGGCCTGATAGCGGGCGCACTGGGTGCGGGCATATTCCTCGGAAATGAGATCCACTTTGTTGAAGACCCGGATGGTCGGGATATGGGAAAGCTTAAGCTCGGTCAGCAAATCTTCCACCACCCCCATCTGCTTTTCAAATTGGGCGTTGCTGACATCGACCACATGCAATAAAAGATCGGCCTCTTCCAACTCTTCCAGGGTGGCCCGAAAGGCCGTCAGCAGATCCTTGGGCAGGTTGTTGATAAAACCCACCGTGTCCGTAATAATGACTTCCTGGTCCCGGGGCAGTCTAAGCCGGCGGCTGGTCGGATCCAGGGTGGCAAAATAGCGGTCTTCGGCCGCCAGCCGGCTGTGGGTCAGGGTGTTCAAAAGAGAGGATTTTCCGGCGTTGGTATAGCCGACAATGGAGATGACCGGTAATTCCCGGCGATTTCTTTTTCCCCGCCTTTGCTTGCGCTGGCTCCGGATGGCCTCCAATTCTTTTTGAAGGCGATGGATTTTTTCCCGGACCCGGCGTCTATCGATCTCCAGTCTGGTTTCTCCCGGCCCCCGGCCTCCGATGCCCCCGGTCAACCGGGACAGGGCATCATCGCGTCCAACGAGACGGGGCAGGATATATTTCAACTGGGCCATCTCTACCTGAAGCTTGCCTTCCCGGGTCCGGGCCCGCTGGGCAAAGATATCCAGGATTAACTGGGTGCGGTCGATGACCTTCAACTCGGTAAAATCGGTCAAAGACCGGACCTGGGAAGGATTCAGGTCCTGATCGAAAACAAGCAGGTTAGCCCCGAGTTGCAAGGCCCGGATGGACAAACTGCTTAAGCGGTCCTTGCCCATAAGAAACTTGGGTCTGATCTCTTTTCTGGATTGAATCACGGATTCCAGGACCCTAAGACCGGCCGAGCGGGCCAATTCTTCTAATTCTCTCAGGGACTCCTGGGCCACGGCCCTGGGTTGGGTGGTCACACTGACCAAAATGGTTTGTTCCTCATGGGATTTGATCTTTTTGGAGGCGATTTTTTTACCCCATTCCTCTTCCAGAGAACGGACCAATCCCTGGACATCCACCCGGGATTGTCCCACCTGTTCCGGCTCCAGGATCATCCATTGCTGCCCCTCCGGATTATCCGGCCGCAGGTGGGCCGAATAGAGGACATGGGCCTGTCCATGAACATTAATTCCGATGGCGGTGACCAGGTCCAGGCGAAGTAAGGCCAGGTCCATTTTGTCTTCTTCGCTGATCGGCTCCCCTTTTAAATGGGTATGGAGCAGACGAAGGCCTTTAAGCCGGCCGGCGCCGGTCCGAAACTGGTTGAGTGGAGGGATAAAGATGGATTGATCGTTGCCCAGTATAACGGCCTCAATCCCGCCCTTACGATTGATCAGAAGACCTATTTGACGATTGAGATCAATGGAGAGTTGGGCTAAAAAATGGGCCAGTTCAGGGGAAACAAGCTGGGAGGGATTTATCTGGCGGCGATAAAGGGATTCGAGCTTTTTTAACTGAAGGGCCTTGAGACCCGAAGTCTGTCCGAAAATGCGGCTAATTCTGTGTTTCTCCTATAAGGGTTCTTCGACCCCGGTGGCTAAATTTTCAAAACGGGTATAGGCATCCAAAAAGGTCAGAGAAACCGAGCCGGTGGGGCCGTTGCGGTGCTTTCGGAGCAAAATTTCGGCTATCCCTTTCTGTTTGGAATTTTCTTCGTACATTTCTTCCCGGAAGATAAAACAAATGACGTCGGCATCCTGCTCAATAGCCCCCGACTCCCGGAGATCGGCCAGGACCGGCTTTTTATCATCCCGGCCTTCCGGCCTCCGATTGAGCTGGGATAAGGCGATAACCGGAATATTCAATTCCTTAGCCAGGGCCTTTAAAGAACGGGAGATCTCGGATATTTCCTGCTCCCGCCGTTCGGAGCCTTCTCTGCCTTTCATTAACTGAAGATAATCAATGACGACCAACCCCAGTCTTCTTTCCGATTTTAACCGCCGGGCCTTAGCCCGCATCTGTAAGACGGTCATGGTCGGCGAATCATCAATAAAGATCGGGGCCTCGGATAAGGTCCCGGCGGCCGCGGTCAGCTTGGACCAGTCCCTTTCCCCAATAAAGCCGCTCCGGAGTTTATAGGAATCCACCCGGGCCTCACTGCACAGCAGTCGTATGGCTAATTGCTGCCGGGACATTTCCAAAGAAAAGATCACCACCGGGACTTCATGGTCTACTGCCGCATTACGGGCGATATTTAAGGCAAAGGCGGTTTTTCCCATGCTGGGGCGGCCGGCAATGATCACCAGATCCGAGTTTTGAAAGCCGGAGGTCAGCTTGTCCAATTGAGTAAAACCGGTGGGAACCCCGACCACTTTTTCTTTCCGGTCGTATAACTGCTCGATGGTTGCGAAGCTTTCCTTAATGACGTCACTCAGGGGATAGACCAGGGGGTTGATCTTGGCTTCCGAGATTTCAAAGATGGCTTTTTCGGCCTCATCCAGGAGATCTTCGGCATTGCCGGCAAACTGATAGCCTCTGCTGGCGATTTCGGTAGCCTGATTGATCAGACGGCGCAGGATGGATTTTTCCCGGATGATCCGGGCGTAGACGTCGACATGAATAGCCGAGGGGATGGCATCGGTCAGGGAAGTCAGATAGCTGGCTCCCCCGATATCTTCCAGGTGGCCTTTGTTTTGTAGAATTTCGGTCAGGGTGATCAGATCTACCGGAGTACTCTTTTGGTAGAGATCCAACATGGCGTTAAAGATCTTGCGGTGGGACTCCCGGTAAAAATCCTCTCCGGTCATAACCTCCAGGACCCGGGAGAGGGCTTCCGGTTCCAAAAGGATACCCCCCAGAACCGACTGCTCGGCTTCAAGGTTCTGGGGAGGGATTTTCAGATGCGCTCCACTCGAGCCATTCATGTTTATGTTATTTGTCTTCTATTACACTTACCTTGAGGGTAGCCGTAACCACGGGATCGAGTTTAATAGGAATTTCAAAGTCTCCCAGGGTCCGGATCGGGTCCTTTAAAAGGATCTTTTTCCGGTCCAGGGTGATGTTTTGTTCGGCCAATTTTTCCATCAGATCTTTTGTGGAGACCGACCCGTAGATTTTCCCTTCTTCCACCACCTTGCGGGACAATTGCAGGGTCAAGGCCCCAAATTGTTCGGCCAATTTCTGGGCATCATCCAGATCTTTGGCCTTCCTTTTCAGGATGATCCGTTTCTGCTCTTCCAATTGTTTCTGGTGATGCGGGGTTGCCTCCAGGGCTTTCCCATGGGGAATCAAAAAATTTCGACCATAACCGCGGGCGACCTCGACCAGGTCGCCGGCTTTCCCCAGGGTGGATATATCTTCTTTTAGAATAACCTTCATAGTCTTAACCTCCTGAAAATAATAAGGACCCGATTAATGTTGAATGGAGGAGGCCAGATAGGGCAGCAAGGCAATCTGGCGGGCTCGTTTAATCGCCACCGTCAGCTCCCGCTGATGTTTGGCACAATTTCCGGTGATCCTCCGGGGAATTATTTTTCCCCTTTCCGAGGTAAAATGCTTCAACGTCTTGGAATCCTTATAATCAATGATCAAAGAACTATCGGCACAAAAGCGACAAACCTTGCGGCGGGGGAATATCCTTTTTTTCCTTCTCTGCTGAATCATGACCTATTCTCCTTCCTTTTCTGATTCGTTTTCTTCCACTGCCGCTTCCTGAGCAACGGCTGGTTCAGGTTCTTCGGAAGTGATCTGGGCCTCCTGAAGGAGCTGTTCTTTTTTCCGTTCTTCTTCCAGGGATTCGGGATTAAAAGGGTCTCTGGTTTTTACGGTTAGAAATTTTAAGATCTTGTCATCGATCTTGAGGTTCCGCTCAACCTCCCGAATAATGGTACCGGGACCGTAAAAATCAACCAGGATATACGTCCCTTTGGATTGTTTGTTGATTTCATAGCCTAAACGCCGTTTGCCCCAGTCCTCGGTTTTAATGATGGTTCCTTCTTGGGCAGTGATGATTTGAAGATAGCGATCGGTAACGGCCTTCACTTCTTCCTCGCTCAACTCGGGATGAACGATAAAAATCAGGTCATATCTCCTCATAGTTCCTCCTTATGGATAATAAAGCCCCCTAATGGGAGCAAGGGGAAATTATTATAATTACATCTCTTCCTTTATTTTGTCAAATAAAATATTAAACCGCCATGCCCCGCCTTTTGGGGCATGACACCACGAATCATGAAAATAGCACAGTTGATGATTGAACTCGAACTCTATTTTCGAACTAAACAGGTTTTATTCGGCTCCAAGGGTTCCCAGGATGGACCGCTTGACCAGGGTCTTGGCGATTTCGATCTTATAGGCATTCATACTGAGGGGCCGGGCGTCCATAAGGGCCTGCTCCGCCGCCTCGCCGGCCGTCTCCCGGTTAAGGGGCCGGCCTTTCAAATACGCTTCGGCCTTATAGGCCCTCACCGGGCCTGGGGCCAGGGCCCCCAGGGCGATACGGGCCTCCTGGCAGCGGCCGGCTTTGCTATCGATAACTGCGGCGACGCTGACTATGGCAAAATCGATGGGTTTCCTCAGGGTGAACTTGAGGAAGCTTTGTCTGGCACCGGCAGGGGGGGGAGGGACTTCGATGGACCGGATCATCTCGTCTTTCTTAAGGGTCTTGGCCAAGGGACTGAAGAAGTCCGTTATGGCCACCTTTCTTTCCCCATCCGGTCCCACAACGTCCAGGCAGCCATCCAGGGCAGCCAGGGCCACAGCCGTATCCGAAGGGCCGACCGCAAAACATTTTTTCCCCCCCAGGATGGCGTGATAGCGGTTATCTCCTTTCACCGCCAGGCAGGGACCCCGGCCTTTTCGGGCGCATTGGACAGGCCCCCCGATATGGCGCGGATAGCGGTAATACCAGCACCGGACGTCCTGACAGAGGTTTCCGCCGAGGGTGGCCATGTTGCGAATCTGAGGACTGGCTACGGTATGGGCCGCTTCTGCCAGGACTTTGTACCTTTCTTGGAGCACAGAGGACTCGACCATCCGGGAAAGTTTGATGCCGGCGCCGATTTTCAGCCCCTGGTCGTCGGCTTCAATCGACTCGAAACCCGAAATGGTTTTGATATTGATAAGGGCTTCGGGGTAGTCCGACAGACCCTCTCCTTTGAGGGTTGAAAGGAGGTCCGTACCGCCGGCCTGGAGTACGGCCTTACCATCAAACTGCCTGAGCAGCCGGCAGGCTTCTTCGACCGTGCGGGCGTTGATATGGATAAAGGATTTCATGCCGCACCTCCCTTCCTTTTTCTTGCCGGTACCTTACCCAGGGCCTGGAGCACCTTCTCCGGGGTCACCGGATACTGGTGCAGCCAGAGGCCGAGGGCGTTTGATACGGCCATGAGGACGGCCGATGGTCCGGGGGAGGTGGCCACCTCCCCGACGCCAACGGCCTGAAAACGGTGGCTGGGGAAGGGGGTTTCCAGAGTGATATTGCCGATCGGCGGAAGCTCCGGAAAGGTGCGCCACTTGTAATCGATCAGGTTGGTATTGAGGATATGTCCGGTGGAACGGTCCAGGATCGTCTCCTCGAAGACGGCGCTGTCGATACCGCCTGAACCGAGGCAACCGTTAAGCTGACCCTCGAGACCGGGGGGATCGATGATCCGGCCGACATCGGTGGTATTGACAATGCTGATCAGATCGACTTTTCCCGTTTCCGTGTCCACCTCCACTTCGATAAAGGTCATCATACAGTTACTGAGGGTGTAATCTGGCTCGAAACGTCCAAAGCCCGTAATAGTCCGATCCACCGACATGGCCCTCCAGGGCAGCTTCTTTTCGGGGCGCGATTTCCAAAAGACGATCCCATCCCGGGTCTCCAGGTCTTCCGGTTTCGCCTCCAGCCTGGGGGCCAGAAGTTCGAAGAGTTTATTCCGGGCATCTTCGGCGGCCCGGATGACGGCCGCCCCTATGGCGTAAGTCCCCCTGGAACCGGCCGGCCCGAACTCATAAGGGTTGACCAGAGAATCCGATGGCCCGATGGAGACGTTTTCCAGGGGCAACTGCAGGACCTCGGCAACCATCTTGATCAGATTGCTTCTCTGTCCTGTACCGTGCTCGGTGACACAGGAGAAGAGTATGGCCGTCCCGTCGGGGTGGAGACGCACATAGGCCTCCGAAGCATCCTCGCCGATATCGGCATTGCCATGGACACCAACGCCCACGCCCCTCCTTTTGGGCCCATCTACTGCACTGGGGTTGAGCCAACCCTTCCATTTTTCCTTCCAGCCGAACAAGGCGGCTCCTTTATCCATGGCCGGAGAATAGTCCACACCCCGATAGGTATACCAGTCGCCGTCCCGCCAAAAATAGCCGTCTCCCGGTTTGACATAATTTTTCTTTAAAAATTCAAAGGGATCGATTTCCAGTTTCTCCATGGCCAGGCTTAAAAGGGGTATGAGGATGCATTTGAGTTCCTGCCCGCCAAAACCCCGGACGATTCCTGAAGCGTTCCGGTTGGTACAGACGATCACCGGCTTCAAATCCCAGTTTGGGCAGCGGACCATGATCTGGACCTCGCCGCAGCCGACCGCAACCTGGGCCTGGGTGGTCATGGAATAGTAACCCGTATCGACCAGCCAGGTGCCGGATACGGCCGTAACCGTCCCATCCTTTTTCATGCCTACCCGGGCCTGCATGCGTGAGGCCGGGCGCACGGTGAAGACCGCCAAATGCTCTTCCTTCGTCAGAATGAGCTTTACCGGCCGGCCGGTGGCCCTGCTCAAAAGGGCCGCGTAACACTGGACCTGCCAGGACATGAACTTCGAGCCGAAGCTCCCGCCGCAGGGGCCGCCGATACTTCTCACGTCCACCTGTCGGTTCATCACATGGAAAAGGGTGATCTTGTCCATATAAGAGGCCTGATTCGACACCCAGACCGTTACCTTATTCGGCTCCTCCCACAAGGCGATCACACCTGGGGGCTCCGGGGGCAGGGGATTGGGTATATTCTCATAGCCGAAGGTCCCTTCGGTAACGACATCGGCTTCTTTGAACCCCTCCTCCACATCCCCCATAACCAGGTCCTTCAAGCTCCGGGGACCGAAAAAGGGGGTGCCGGGGGTTACTCTATTTCCCGGGTATTCGGCATATAATTGGGGGGCCGTAGGCTTTAACGCCTGATCCATGTCAAAAACGGCCGGTAATACCTCGTATTCGACGTCGATCAGGGCCAGGGCCTCTTTGGCGATTTCTTCCGTGGTGGCGGCGACCAGGGCCACTGCATCCCCGACAAAGCGGACCTTCCGGTCCAGCAGGGGGGTGTTGCGGGGCGTGCCTCCCCGCCAGTCCGGGGCATCTTCCCATGAAAGGACGGCTTGGACTCCCTGAAGGGCCTGGGCCTTGCCCTTGTCCACTCTCTTAATCAGGGCATGGGGATAAGGACTGCGCAGCACCTTTCCGTAGAGCAGGTCCGGCATTTTGAGGTCGTTGAGATACCGTATGCTGCCCGTGACGATTTCGACGGCATCCCTCCTCGGGATGGCCTCCCCGATGTATCGGTATTTGGGGTCTATATTGTCCATCAAGTCGCCTTTCCAGCGGCCGCCAGGACCGCCTTTATTACCTGGTAGTGGCTGATACAGCGACAAAAATTTCCGGAAAGGGCCTCTTTTACCTCTTCTTCCGTGGGAGAAGGATTCTCGTTCAGAAGGGCCTTGGCGCTCATGATCATCCCCGGTGTGCAAAATCCGCACTGAAAAGCAGTATGATCGATGAAGGCCTGTTGCAGCGGGTCGAGTTTTCCTGTTTTCGGATCGCTCAGACCCTCAATGGTAGTGATATTACTGCCGTCGCATTCGATCGTCAGGGTCATGCAGGCCAGGACCGCCTGGCCGTCTATGAGCACGGTGCAACCTCCGCAGGCCCCGTTATCACAGGAAACCTTGGTCCCCATGAGTCCCAGGGTCTCCCGGAGCGTCTGGGTTAGGGTTTGGGCCGGGTCGATCTTGTCGGACCCCTTCCCGATTTCGAGTTCGTAGTCCCGGCCATTCACCATTATATGAATACAGCCTTTCCCCGGTGACCCGGAAAGCCCCGACTCTTTTCCTGTTGTCGCCATGTTATCTCCAGTTCTTTGCCTATATTCTGTTTTGATTGCCTGGTAGTTTATTGCATTTTTGCCTGTTTCTGTCAATAGCCTATGGGGCCTTGGGCCGGTTGCGTTAATACGAAAATAAAGTTCGGAGTTAAGAGTTCGGAGTTCGGAGTTCAGAGAAAACCATTTTTATGCTTCGTGGCGCCACTTGGGGCATGAAGGTTTGGTTATTTTAAAAATTTGATCTGCTGAACAAATCTGTGATAATATCCGGCCAACGCATTTTGGAGATTTTTAAGGTTATGGTCAGGAGGTTTGTTTAATGAAGTGGTTTAATGGGATAGTCGGGATGTTGTTAATGGTAGTTGCAGGAAGTTGGGGTTGTGGGACCGTTCCGCCGGTCAAGGAACAACACAAACCCCCCCCAAAGGTCGCCCTGGTATTAGGGGGCGGGGCGGCCCGGGGATTTGCCCATGTAGGGGTCATCCGGATGTTGGAACAGGAAAAGATCCCCATTCACATGATCGTCGGAACCAGTGTGGGCAGCCTGATCGGCGCCCTTTATGCCTCCGATCCCAACAGCTTTAATTTGGAATGGCTGTCCTTTACCATAGAAAAGGATGACATCTTCGATTATTCGGTGATTTATTCCAAAATGGGACCGGTCCAGGGGGAAAGGCTGGAAAAATTCATCCAGACCAAGGTCAAAGCGAAAACCATCGAGCAGATGAAGATTCCCTTTTATGCCATTGCCACGGATCTGAATGCCGGAAAAACCTGGGTCTTTGAAAAGGGATCGGTGGCCAAGGCCGTTCGGGCCAGTTGCTCCATACCCGGCATTTTCCAGCCCCTGGAAATGAACGGCCGGATGTATGTCGACGGTGGGGTGACCAATACCCTGCCGGTAGACGTGGCCCGGGCCAGGGGGGCGGATATAATCATCGCCGTCAGTATTTCCAAAAACATCAACAACCCTCAGGCCAATTCTCTGATCGACGTTATCCTGCAATCCATCGACATCATGGGGCGTGAGCTGGTTACTTATAAGTCGAGAGGCTATGATGTCCTGCTTGAACCCCAGGTGGGGGATGTGGGCATGACCGATTTTACCCAAAAGAAACGTCTGATGGATGCCGGCATACAGGCCGCTAAACAGGCTATGCCGCGAATTAAAAAATTAATTGAAGAAAAATCGTAAGATAAACAGACCATGAAAAAAGGAAGTCATCTCTGGATCGGCTTGATGGGTCTGCTGATTTTTCAAGGCGCCCTGTTCCTTGAAATCGGACCGGTGGCCACCTATTTTTATTCCCTGATCTGGTGGTCCTATATCCTGACGATAGACGGCCTGGTCTATCGGTTGCGCGGGCAATCCCTGATCGTCAACCGTACCCGGGAATTTTTGTTTTTGATCCCCTGGTCGGTGGTCATCTGGCTGCTCTTCGAAGGATTTAATCTGGTTTTGAAAAACTGGGTTTATGAAGGGGTGCCGAAAGAAGTGGTTATACGTTGGCCGGGTTATTTTGTGGCCTTCGGCACGGTCCTGCCGGCGATCCTGGAAACCAGAGACCTCCTGTCGGCCTTGGGGATTTTTGAGAAAAGCCGAATGGCCCCTGTCCGGGTTCAATCCTCCTGGTACCGGCCATTAATCATCACAGGGGCCTTGTGCCTGATACTCCCCTTGACCCTGCCCCTTTTCTTCTTCCCCTTGGTCTGGATAGGGTTTATTTTTCTTTTAGAGCCCTTCAATCATCGTACGGGAAGACCCTCTTTTTTAAAAGACCTGGAACAGGGCAAGACCGGGAATCTTTTACAGTTCCTGCTGTCCGGTATGGTCTGCGGTTTGCTTTGGGAATTCTGGAATTTTTGGGCCGCGGCCAAATGGGTATACACCGTTCCCTGGGTGGGGGATATAAAGCTTTTTGAAATGCCGGTCCTGGGTTTCTTCGGTTTCCCGCCATTTGCCTTGGAATGTTTTGTCCTGGTCCATTTTTTAAGATTGCTGGATTCCCGGCCGGCCGGGAAAAAAAATTTTGCCTGGCAAGCCATCCCCTTTTGGCTGTTTTTTTGCGGGGTCATGTTCGCGGCCATAGATTTGTATACGGTCAAATCCTTCGCAGGATAAACACATAGAAAAAAGGTCCTAAAGGAACCATGGATAAAAAACTCCACTTCATCAGCCTGGGCTGTGCCAAAAACCAGGTGGATAGCGAAATGATGCTCCATCAATTGCATGCACGGGGTTTTTCCCTGACCCGGGAACCCAATGAGGCGGCAGTGATCCTCATTAATACCTGCAGCTTTATCGAGTCCGCTACCCAGGAGAGCATCGATACGATTTTAGAGGCCGCCCGTCTGAAGGAAGAAGGGGCCTGTCAGGTACTGGTGGTCACCGGCTGTTTTCCTCAAAGATATAAAAAAGAATTATTGGAGCAATTGCCGGAGGTGGATCTTTTCCTGGGCACAGAATCTTTTTTAGACGTGGCCGACCAGGTGTCCGCCCTTTTGACTGGCAAGGGAACCCCTAAAATGATCCTGGAACCCGATCCTGGACTTTGGACAGGACCACATGATCGTCTCTTGACTACCACACCGGGAACGGCCTTCTTGAAAATCGCCGAAGGGTGTTCCAATCGCTGTGCCTATTGCACGATTCCTTCTATTCGCGGACCTTTTCGCAGCCGGGATCCAAAGCTGCTGATTCGGGAAGCAAAAATTCTGGCCGGGCAGGGGGTCCGTGAACTGATCCTGATCGCCCAGGATACGACGGCCTACGGCTCCGATCTTACCCAACCGCATTCCATGATTTCTTTGGTCAAGGAATTATTAAAGATCGATTCGTTTCAGTGGCTGCGCCTGCTTTATCTGAGACCGGAAAGGATTACACCGGCTCTTTTGGGGTTGATGGCCGGGGAAGAGCGGATTTGCCCTTATCTGGACCTGCCGATACAACATTGCAGCGACCGGATTCTAAAGGGAATGAACCGGCCCTATGGACCAAAAGAACTCAAGCGTTTGATCCAGCAGATTCGCCGCACCCTCCCGCAGGCGGCCCTTCGGACCACCGTCATGGTAGGCTTTCCGGGCGAAAGGGAAGAGGATTTTCAAGAGCTGCTTCAGTTCGTTTCCGAGACGGCCTTTGATCACCTGGGGGTTTTCAACTATTCCCCGGAAGAAGGGACCCCGGCCGCCGGCTATGCGGACCAGGTCCCGGAAGAAATCGGCCAGGCCCGGCTGGATCTTGTTATGGAGAGGCAGAAGGAAATTTCCTTAAAAAAGAATCAGGAACGGATCGGCAGGGTGGAGCCGGTTTTGGTCAGCGGGGTCAGCCCGGAGAGCGATTTATTGATCCAGGGCCGGACCCGTTTTCAGGCACCGGAAGTCGACGGGGTGGTCTATATTACCATCGGGGAACCCAAACCG
>JACRBX010000264.1 GCA_016219225.1 Deltaproteobacteria bacterium | reverse complement strand
GGCTGGTGAAGAAGCTATTTACCCCTCCGATATCGGTTGTTATACCCTTGGGATGCTCCCGCCCCTCAGCATGGCCGACTTTCTGATCTGTATGGGTTCCAGTGTCAGCTCGGCTGCCGGTTTTTCCAAAGCCACCGGAAAACCGGTTATCGCCTTTATCGGTGACTCGACCTTCTTCCACTCCGGTATCACCGGCCTGGTTAATGCCGTCCATCACAACCACAACTTCACCCTGGTCATCCTGGACAACGAGACCACGGCCATGACCGGCCATCAGCCTCATCCGGGTGTTGACATGGCCTTGTTGGGACAGCCCGATACCCGGATCTCTATTGAAGAGGTGGTTCGCGGGATCGGGGTTAAACAAATCTCGGTCGTGACCCCCAGAAAGGTTAAGGAAACCATGGAGGCCGTTCAAAAAGCTATGGACTACCAGGGGGTTTCCGTAATTATCTCCAAAGAAATATGCCCCTTGTATGCCAAAAAGGTTGCCCCGCCGACCAAGACACGCACCTTTATGATCAGCGAAAGCCGGTGCAAAAATCATCGGGACTGTGTCAATTTATTCGCCTGTCCGGCTTTTTATGTGGAAGAAAATCAGGTCAGGATCAATGAGAACCTGTGCATCGGCTGTGCGGTCTGCACCCAAGTCTGCCCGGAACATGCTATTTTGCCCAGGAAATAAGAGGAGGGCTTATGGATATTAGACGGATTGTCTTTGTTGGTGTGGGAGGTCAGGGAAATCTATTGTCCTCCCGGGTTTTAGGGGAAGCGGCCCTGTTGGCAGGCATTCCCGTCAACGTCAGTGAGGTCCATGGTATGGCCCAGCGCGGAGGGGTGGTCGAGTCGGCCGTGGTCTTAGGTGGTGCCTTGAGTTCCATTGTCTCTGATGGAGAGGCCGATGTGCTCATCGGTTTCGAACCTTCCGAAACCTTGCGGGCCCTGGGAAAATGCTCCAAATCGAGCACAGTAATTACCAACGTGACCCCTTTAATGCCTTTTACCGTTGCTGTCGGCAAGGGGGTTTATCCCGATATAAAAGAAGCCCTGAAGCTCATCCGGGAAAAAGTAAAACGGCTGATCGCTCTTAACGCCGACGCCCTGGCCGCCGAGGCCGGCTCGGCCCTGGCCGTTAATGTCGTCATGCTGGGGGCCTTGGCCCAAAGCAACACCGTTCCCGTCACAGCCGATCAAATGAAAGAGGCCCTCAAGATGAATCTCAAAGAAAAACTTTGGGCAATCAATCTGAAGGCCTTTGACTTGGGATTTGAAGCAGCAGGTAAAGAAAAGGTATAAGGTTCAAGATTTGAGGTTTGAGGTTTAAGATCTTTCCCCTGGACTTGAACCTTATACCTTGTACCTGTTTTTTATTTAAACCTTTCCTCCACTGCCCTGGCATGGAGCGGCAGACCTTCCTTTTTGGCCAACAGGGTGATGGTTTTCTTTAAATCCTGTAAACCCTTCCGGCTCAGATACTGAAAGGTCGGCTTTTTGATAAAATCATCCACCGAGAGTCCGGAAAACATCCTGGCACAGCCACCGGTAGGTAAGACATGATTGGTCCCCGAGGCATAATCGCCGGCTGGAACCGGTGCATATGGACCCATGAAAATTGAGCCGGCATGGTTGATCCTCGGCAAAATAATCCAGGGATCATCGGTCACAATCTGCAAATGCTCAGCCGCATAAGCATTGGCAAAATCTACCGCTTCCATAAGAGTGGAAGTGACCAGAACCGCCGAATGACGGGTCAGGGCCGTCTGAATGATTTCCCTTCTATCCAATCCTGGCAGCTCTTGATTGATAATATCACAGACCCTTTCGGCCAATTTCCGGGAGGGGGTCACTAAAACGGCCCCGGCATCCGGATCGTGCTCGATTTGGGAAAGAAAATCCCAGGTCATCCACTCCGGCCGGGCCGTCTCGTCCGCAATAATCAGGGCTTCGCTCGGTCCGGCCGGAGAATCAATATCAACCGTCCCAAAGACGGCCATCTTGGCCGCGGTCACAAATTTATTGCCCGGCCCGACAATTTTATCCACTTTAGGTATGGATTCGGTACCATAAGCCATCCCGGCCACGGCCCATGGCCCGCCAACTTTGAAAAGATAATCCGCCCCGGCAATATGGGCGGCCACTATGGTAACGGGATCGGCCTTCATACCTTTCTGCGGCGGGGTGCAGGCCACAATGGTCTTCACCCCGGCTACCCGGGCAGGTAGGATATTCATCAGGACGCTTGAAGGATAATTGGCCTGACCTCCGGGGACATAAGCCCCGATGGTTTCCATGGGCCTTCGAACTCTTCCGGCCAGGATCCCAGGTCTGACCTCAATGGACCACATTTCCCTTTCTAATTGGGCTTGATGGAATTTTACGATATTTTGGGCCGCTTTTTTTAAGGCTTGCTGTACGGCCTTGTCGACCAGTTTATAAGATGCCTTGATTTCTTCAGGTTGAACCAAAAGATCTTTCAGCCGAATATCGGATTTATGTTTCCGGTAATGCTTTAGAATGACCTGGTCGCCTCCCTTTTGAACGCCCCGGACGATGTCCCGGGTTTCTTCAT
>JACRBX010000263.1 GCA_016219225.1 Deltaproteobacteria bacterium | reverse complement strand
TCGAAAATAAAGTTCTGAGATCAGGGATGAGGGTTCGGGGATCGGGGGTCAGTTGAAAAGAAAGTTGCAAGATGCAAGTTTCAAGTGAAAAAAACCTTGAGCCCGGTACCTTGCCTATCGCCCATAGCCCATAGCCTAAAAAATTTTCATGCTTCGTGGTGCCCCCTGGGCATTCGGAATAAGGGATTATTACTCCGAACTCCGAACTCTTCGCTCCGAACTGAAAGCCGGCCCAATTTTTTTTTCGGTTGTTAACCTTGCACCTTTTATTTATACTTCCATCAACTGCCCGCCGGTGACATTAATCGCCTGGCCGGTCATGTAGGAAGAGGCCTCCGAAGCCAGAAAGGCCACCAGATTGGCCACTTCTTCGGTGGAACCAATGCGGCCCAGGGGGATGGTCTTGCACATCTCCTGTTCACGCTCTTCCACCGTGGAACCGAAAAAACGGGCCTCCAGTTCAAAACGCCATTTTTCCAAATCAGTCCCGATCTGTCCCGGACAGACGGCATTGACCCGAATCCCGGCTCCGGCCAGTTCCCTGGCCATGACTTTGGTCAACATAATTAACCCGGCCTTGGCCACGGCATAAGCCCCGTTGAAGAGGGGAGGTACCTTGCCGGCCCGGGAAGCGGTGTTGATGATGCTGCCCGGTTTTCCCGCCATCAAAGGCAGGACGGCCCGGGAAATCCGGAAGGCCCCATGAAGATTGATATCGATGGTTTTCATCCAGGCCCCTTCCTCATAATATTGGACGGTATTGGGGACGCCGAAAGAGGCCCCGGCGTTGTTGCAAAGGATATCGACCCGCGGGAATCGGTCTTTGACCGCCTCCACCATGGCCTGGATAGAGGCATTCTGGGTTACATCCACAGATACGGCCAGAGTTGGAAGATCGAATTTCTCTTGAAGCTCCCGGGCCAATGTCTCCATTTCCTCCTGGCTGCCGGTCCTGACCTCACTTAATTCCTGATTTATCGTTCCCAGGTCGGCCAGAACGACCCGGGTCCCCAGGGAAGCCAGTTTTTCGGCTATTGCGAAACCGATCCCCGATCGTTTGCCCGCTCCGGTTATCAGGGCTGTTTTCCCGGCCAAATCGTCCAGCATGATTTTCCTCCTGGTAATAAGAAAAGAAAGTTTCAAGATGCAAGTTTCAAGTACGAAAAACCTCTAAATGGCTTTAGGCAATAGGCTATGGGCGAAGAAAAAACCTTGGAATCGTTTTTCCTGTGGCCCATCGGCTATGGCCCGGTGTGAAGCATCTTTATAATTCTCGGTTTCCCCACACCTGGCATCGAATGGTATTCGATATCAGAAAGGCAGTCAAGTTTTTTTAGATAAATTCGTCCAGAAAAATACATTGACTCTTTCCGGAATCATTATATTATGATAGCTTTCAAAGCAAAATATCCCCGAAAACCTATGCTTGATCCGAAAGGCCAGGAGGGTGTTTTTCACTTTGTCAGGCCTGAGACGGGGCGGGGGAGAGGTCTTGTAACAAAATGGGAACCAATATAGCTGATCGCCTGATTAATGAGGAGGCTCTGCGCCAATCCGAAGAGAAATACCGATCGATGGTGGAAAACGCCAATGAGGCCATTGTGGTATTTCAGGACGAATTCCCTAAATTCTTCAATGCAAAGACTATGGAAATATTGAGTTATCCCCGGGAAGTCCTGGCCACTAAGGCCTTTCTTGAATTCGTTCATCCGGAAGATCGGCCTTTGGTCTTTAGTCGGTATGTCAGGAGGTTGAAGGGGGAAGAGCCGCCCAGCATCTACTCGTTCCGGATCATCGACGGCCAGGGAAATACAAAATGGGTAGAAGTCAATTCCATCTTGATTAACTGGGAAAAAAGACCGGCCGTTTTGGTTTTTTTTTCCGATATTACCGGCCGCAAAAAGGCCGAAGAAAGTTTATGCCTTTCCGAAGAAAAATTATCCAAGGCCTTTCGGGCCAGCCCGGATTTGATCACCATAAGCACCCTGGCTGAAGGAAGATACGTAGATGCCAATGATGCCTTTTTGAACCGCACCGGTTACAATCGGGAGGAGGTCATTGGCCATACAGCCATCGAATTGGACCTTTGGGCTGATCCTGAAGATCGGTTAAGGGCATTGGAACATATCAACCAAACCGGATCTTTGTCTAATTTTGAAATCAAGGCTAAAATGCGATCCGGGGAAATCCGGAACATACTTCTTTCCATGGAAGTAATCGAACTGGAAGACCAAAAATGTCTTTTATCCGTAAGCCGGGATATCACGGAACTCCGGCAGGCCGAAGAAGAAGCTAAGCGAAATACCGCATTACAAGAGGTGATAAACTCTCTTCTTCGACTCTCCCTTAAGGATATTCCCCTTGAAATAATATTGGATGCGGCTATCGATTTAATCCTTTCCGTTCCCTGGCTGGTATTAGAATCAAAGGGTGCCATTTTTTTGGTGGAAGAAGACCCCGGGCTTTTAGTCATGAAGGCCCATCGGGGGCTTAACAAGATCCTGATAGAGACCTGTTCACGGGTCCCTTTTGGCAAATGCATTTGTGGGAAGGCGGCCTTAAAAAAAGAAATCGAATTTGCCGATCATATTGATGAGCGTCACGATATCGGTTATGAAACCATGCTCCCTCATGGTCATTATTGTGTTCCCATCCTTTTTTCCAACCAGGTTCTGGGGGTAATCAATTTCTATGTTCGGGAAGGGCATCATAGACAACCTAAAGAAGAAGCCTTTTTAACCGCCCTGGCCAATACCCTGGCCAGCATCATCATACGAAAGCAAGGCGAGGCGGCCTTAAGGGAGAGCGAAGACCGCTACCGGGATTTGGTGGAGACCAGCCGGGATTTGATATCCATCCATGATTTAAACGGGCAGATCCTCTGGGTAAATGAAGAGCCGATCAGAATCCTCGGTTTTAATAAAGACGAAATTTTGAAAATGAATATCCGGGACCTTTTGGATCCGGAACGAAGGGGAGCATTTGAAGATTATCTATCCGATATTCGTTCTAAGGGGGTTGCGAGAGGTTTGATGATGGTCCGGACGGCCAAAGGGGAAGCCCGAATCTGGGAATACCATAATACCCTCCGTAGCGAAGGAGTGGATGAACCGTTTGTGAGGGGTATTGCCCGTGATGTCACCGAGCAGAAACTGGCCGAAAAAGAGGCCAGAAAGACCATGGCGAAACTCAGAAAAACCATGGGAGGGATTATTCTGGTCATCTCGCATACGGTGGAGATGAGAGATCCTTATACTGCCGGCCACCAAAGGCGGGTAGCTGATCTGGGCCGGGCCATTGCCCAGGAGATGGGGCTCTCCGAAGTCAGGGTGGTCGGCATCCGCATGGCCGGGGTGTTTCTCGACCTGGGATAGTTGTCGGTGCCGGCGGAAATCCTGAGCAAGCCCACCCGGCTTTCGTACCTGGAGTACAGTTTGATTAAAATTCATCCCCAGACCGGTTATGACATCTTAAAGGAGATCGAATTTCCCTGGCCCATTGCCCGGATGGTCCTGGAACATCATGAAAGGATGAATGGTTCCGGCTATCCCCAAGGGCTTAAAGTGGAAGCAATCCTATTGGAGTCCCGAATCCTGGCCGTAGCCGATGTGGTCGAGGCCATCGCTACCCATCGGCCTTATCGGCCGGGGTTTGGGATTGAAAAAGCCTTGGAGGAAATATCGAAAAACAAAGGGGTGTTGTATGATCCAGAAGTTGTGGATGCCTGTTTACGGCTCTTCAAGGAGAAAGGGTTTACGCTGAATTGAAAGTTTGAAAATTTTTTTTAATTTGATTGGCACGGATTTCACTGATAAACATGGCTAAGAAGAGAAAGGGTTGGCAATGGTGCCAAATCTATG
>JACRBX010000262.1 GCA_016219225.1 Deltaproteobacteria bacterium | reverse complement strand
CGGTCAGATGGGAGATGGCCGTACACAGCTCCTGATTCTCCGGTTTGGCCGCCTCATCATAGGTGGTGCCGATGGTATTGAGACAGTCCATCTGCACTTCGTCCGTGCGGTCGATCAACTGGCCGTCAAAATAAAGATTCCGTTTCATCCCGGAAAGGCCTTGGATATATTGCTCTTTTGTCCTCATTTTTCCTCCAAATTAAGTATGTTTTTTTGCCTCACTGACAATAGCCCTCAAAAGTTGTTTTAATGGTCCCTATTTTGCTGCTCCTTTCTTTCATCTCCTTTCCATAGGGGCATTTTCTGTTTTTTAGTAAGGTTATATTAATCATCCCTATTCGTTTTTCAATATTTGCGGATTAGCTGATGCAATAAAAACCTTGATTGGATAGATGTTTATCCCTATAAAATAAAATAAAAATAAAAAAGTCAACTAAATTTTATAGGGATGGTTGGAATAAATGGCTTAAAGGTTGACATCAACTTTGGTTTATTTAAGAAAACCATAAAACAAGCCCAGGAAAGGAAAGGGGGACAAAAAGGCCAAAACCGAAGGGCCCATCTAAATAATATATTATATTCTTAAATAATTGCAAAGGGGAAAGGTAAATAAAAAAATCCCCCCGGGCGGCCCGGGGCATTCCCTGATTCAGGCAATTGTTCCTTCCCTTTCCGATTGCTTTTTGATACTATTCCTAACTTAAATTCCTATACCATTAAATTTAATCAAAAATCAGGAGGACAAAGATGAAGGTATTGGGCATTATGGGGAGCCCCCGAATCGGGGGCAACAGCGATATACTCTTGGACCAGGCCCTGGCAGGTGCCCAGGAGGCCGGGGCGGAGGTTGAAAAAATCTTCCTCAATCTGAAAAAGATTTCCGGCTGCTATGACTGTAAAAAATGTAACGAAACGGGGCTCTGCGCTATCGAAGACGACATGCCGGAGATCCAGCGGAAGATCCTGGAAGCGGACGCCCTTATCCACAGCGTACCGGTTTATTTCTGGTCCATGACCGCCCAGATGAAAGCCTACCTGGACAGGTGGTGCGTCTTTTTTGATGCGGAATGGAGATGGCATAAGGTTTACTATTCCAAAATGAAGGGAAAAAGGATCGGTTTGATCACGGTCTGCGGCGATTTGAATGTACACACGGCCGACCCTATTATCCACAGCTTTAAAACCACGGCGGACTTTACCGGACTTAGCTGGATGGGAGCCGTTATGGCCTCCGCCACCAATAAGGGAGAGATCGCCCAGGATGAAGGGGCCAAAGGGGAAGCCTTTGAATTAGGCCGCCGAACGGCCCAACCCTGACCGCCTTAATGGGCTTTAGATTTCCCCGGGCTGCCGGCCGTCTTCGGTGATTGAGCCAGGGACGCCCTGTTCCGTCCTTCCTGCTTGGCCTGATAGAGGGCTTGGTCGGCCCGCCTGGTCAAGGTCTCCGGCGTGTCACCCGCTAAGGCTTCGGCAGCCCCGACAGAAATAGTTACGGTAAAATCCTTTCCATCGAGGAGGAAGCGGCTCTCTTCCAGGACCCGGCAGAGCTTCCATCCTAACTCAACCGCCTCCTGTCCCAATACCTTGATAAGGACCAGGGCGAACTCGTCTCCTCCGTAGCGGGCCAGGAAATCACTTTCCCGGATGGTGGACTTCAATTTAAAGGCCACGCCCTTTAAGATACGATCGCCGGCCTGGTGGCCATGAGTATCGTTGATGGGTTTAAAGTTATCCACGTCAATCATCATCAGCGAGAACGGATCCTGGTAACGCTTTTGTAAAAGAATCAACTCGGCCAGCTTCTCGTCGAAATAGGCCCGGTTAGCCAGTTGGGTCAGACCGTCGATACGGGTTGCGGTCTTTAAATTCTCGATCTGCCGACGTTGTGCCTCCAGGTTATCCTTGGAGCGGGCCAATTCCGTTTTAAGGGTCGTGTTACTGGAAATCATGCGGTCGATTTCGATCAGAAGACGATCATGGACCTCGCTTAGGTCCGGGGGAAGTCGCATGTCTTCAATAGTGGTCCGAACCCCTCCCAGGGTCGTTGAGGAAGTTTGGGCGGCCTGGTCGGCCCGTTGGATAAGACCGGCTAAATTGAGCAAAATGGCCCGGATCACCTGGGCCGAATCACTGAGTTGTTGCTCCCGGGGATCCATCCGCGGAGCGGCTACCCCTTTCCGATCAGGGATTACCTCCCGTGATTGGCCCCGCTTCCGGAAAAGGCGGCCTATCCCGGAAAACAGATTGGCCAGCCAACTCCTGAGCGGTAAAGACAAGTCGGTGATGAATCGAAAGTTAAGAAGCCTCGACAAAAGGGGCAGGAAGAGCCCGACAACAATCCCCCCTCCGAACAATACCACAATGGACGTAATAGACATTGACCTTTCCTCGGCATCCTTCCGGGCTGATATTTTATTAAACTGGATTGAGAACAAAAAGAATAAAAAATTAAGAGAAGGAGGTCAAGTTTTATTCGCCTCAGGTGATCCCCGGCAAAAAAAAAGAAACTACGATTGGAGTTCTATAGGTGGAATGGTGGGAATAAAGCCCTAACCGAAGCTATTTGAAATATGGTGGTTATGTGAATTATCCAGTATCCGGTATCGCTATTTCAGAAGAGTTCATCGCGACGTCCTGAAACGTCCCGACAGGGCTTTAAGAATCAGGCCGGTGCCGATACCCCAGGCGCCGTTGTTTAGAAATACGGTCAGCAATAGAGGCGGGGGCCAGCCCCCTCCTATGGGTCGGCCCTTCAACGGCAACACCACCAAAAGGGCGACCAGGGAAGGCAGGATGGCGCCAAACAGAAAAGTACTTATCCAGTAACCGTCTTGCGGAAAGCGGCCCTGGATCAGCGCCAATAGAATACCCCACATCCCGCCCCAGAAAGCCAGCGAGAGGACGGCAGGTACCCCGAAGGGTTGGGTGGCTTTCATAGAGAAAGGCCCGGACGGCGCCAGGCCTATGGACCACAGCACCGTCAGCATCAGTTGGTGGAAAATCAGTGTGGCTAAAAAACCCGCCGCAAAGCCCACCAGCAGTCCTGCCGGAAAGCCGATCGCTGTCCTGTTATGCCTCATAAAAACAATCGCCAGGAAACCTACATCCTGGTGCTATGGCTTAATATCCCTGCCGGTTGTCGATCCGGCAACGCTTTCACAATTGGACACGTCTTGCATCGCAAAAGCCCCTGTCCAACCGTATAAGTAAAAAGATCGACATGGTTGATCATTTCCAATTTCGCCTTTTCTGAAGCCTTATACCGTTTTAGACAAGCATTTTTCGAGATCCTTAAATTTCCAGGCTGATAAGGGCAATCAATGGTTTCCTGCCTGTTTGCCGACAACCAATACTCTGCAAAATTATTATTATGCGCCATTTTCACCTTCCCGTTAGAATTTGACCGCTTTGGGATCATTCCCATTTTTGGTTCATTATCTAAAAAAATGACCTGAGAATAAATAATGGGGATACTTTAAATTAACGGAAATTTAACTGTATTTTAGGGGGGGCAAAAAACATTTTTTCTACCAGGAGACCAGCCGATCTTAATAGTCCATTGACTAAAGTTAAATAAATTTATATTATTTATAAAAATAGGCTCTGAAAAAATGGGGAACGGGATGGCAGCATAGTGGAATTGTTAAAAAGGAATCCCTTGTTTAGCGGTCTGGATGAGGCCGGGATACACAAGGTCAAAGGAATTACCGTTCTTCAGACCATTAAAAAAGGGGAAATTCTTTTCTCACAAGGCGATGGCGCCCATGGGTTTTACCTGGTCGCCCACGGCAAGATCAAGATATACCGGATGTCTCCTCAAGGTCAGGAATATGTTATGCGAATCGTGGGACCGGGAGAGACCATCGCCGAAGCCGCCGTCTTTTCAGGAAAAACTTATCCGGCCTCAGCCGAGGGCTTGGAGGACAGTCGGCTCTATTACCTGAAAAAATCGGATTTCCTGGCTCTGATCCAGGAGAGCCCCCAATTAGCCCTGAATATGATGACCGGTCTTTCTTTATTATTAAGACAACTGGCCCAACAAGTGGAAGACCTTTCGTTAAAAGAAGTCTCTGCCCGGCTGGCCCGTTTTCTCCTGGAAGAGGCCCAAAATATTTCCAACATACCAACCGATGGTCTGAAGATTCACCTGAAAACTAAAAAAAGCTTGCTGGCCAGTCGCCTGGGAACCATTGGGGAAACCCTTTCTCGAACCCTGACCAAGATGAAACAGAAAGATATAATCGATATTAATAAAGAAATAATAACCATCCGGAGTTTCCCGGCTCTAAAAGAAATCGCCGAAGGTCTGAAATTATAAGGGTATTATATTTAATACGAAAATAACGTTCAGGGATCGGGGGTCAGGGATCGGGGGTCGGCGAAAGACATTTTCATTCTTCGTAGTGCCCGACCCGGGCATGAGCGCTTAGTACGAAAATAGAGTTACGGGTTACGAGTTGCGGGTTACGGGTTCAAAACCAACCTTACTTCGACATTCATTATTCGATATTCGATATTCGCATGTTCATGTTTCGTGGCGCCCCAAAGGGGCATGAGGGCTTAATATATCCTTAAAAACCAAATTATTAGGAGTGACCCATGCTTTTCCCAGACTATCGGCCAAGGAGACTGCGCCAAAATGAATCCTTTAGAAGAATGATCCGGGAGACTTCGCTTTCGGTTAATGACCTGATCTATCCCATGTTCGTAGTTTTCGGCAAAGGGATCCGGCGACCGATCTCTTCCATGCCCGGAATTTTTCAACTTTCCATAGACGAACTCATCAAAGAGGCCCTGGAAGTTCGGGCCCTCAAGATACCGGCGGTCATCCTTTTTGGGATCCCCGACAAAAAAGATGAAAAGGCCTCCGGGGCTTATGATCCCAACGGGATTATCCAGCGGGCCATGAAAGCCTTAAAAGAAAAAGTACCTGATTTGATTGTCATCGGCGATGTTTGTCTATGCGAATACATGAGCCATGGACATTGTGGAATAATCCAGGGGCGGGATGTCGATAACGATGCCACCTTAGAGCTTTTGGCCCGAACCGCCCTGGCCCAGGCCAAGGCCGGGGCCGATATGGTCGCTCCAAGCGATATGATGGACGGCCGGGTGGCTGAGATCCGACAGGCTTTGGATGAAAACGGCTTTGAGCATATACCTATTATGGCCTACTCGGCCAAATACGCCTCGGCCTATTATGGTCCTTTCCGGGAAGCCGCCGAATCGGCCCCTAAATTTGGAGATCGAAAGACCTATCAAATGGATCCGGCCAATGTTCGGGAAGCCCTTCGTGAAGTAAATCTGGATGTTGAGGAAGGGGCGGATATCATTATGGTCAAACCGGCCTTGCCCTACCTGGATGTGATCTGCCGGGTGCGGGATGAATTCGACCTGCCGGTGGCTGCTTATAGTGTAAGCGGCGAATATGCCATGATCAAGGCGGCTTCCCAACAGGGCTGGCTGGATGAAGACAAGGTGATCCTGGAGAGCCTGACCTCCATTCGGAGGGCCGGGGCCGACCTGATCCTGACCTATTTTGCCAAGCAGGCAGCGGCCCTTTTGCACCAGGCCCGATCATGAGGACATTTTATGAAAGGCCATAAACATTCCATAAATCCTCAGGTGGAAAAAGCAACCGGGTCTCTTCCATCAATCCCGGAAATCCGTCTGGTGGCCTGGGAGGTGACCCGGCAATGCAATCTGTCTTGCCTTCATTGCCGGGCCTCGGCCGAAATGGGCACCTATCCCGATGAATTGACTACGGCCGAAGGCCTTTTACTCCTGAATCAAATCCGGGAGGTCGGACAGCCGGTGGTTATTTTGACCGGCGGAGAACCCTTGCTCCGGCCGGATATCTTTGAATTGGCCCGGCATGGCCATTCCCTGGGACTGCGCATGGTCATGGCCGTCAACGCCACCTTGCTGGATCTTAAAAATGCCCGAAAATTGAAAGAATCGGGCATTCAGCGGATCAGCATCAGTATGGATGGGGCCACGGCCGAAAGCCACGACTTTTTTCGGCAGGTAAAAGGGGCCTATGATGGCATTCTCAAAGGAATAGAAGCAGCCAAATCCGTTGGTTTGGAATTTCAGATCAATACCACCGTAACCCGGCATAATCTTCAGGACCTGGCCCGGATCCAGGAAAAAGTCCTTGAATTGGGGGCCGTAGCCCATCATATTTTTATGCTGGTCCCGACCGGTCGGGGCAGGGCCCTATCCGACCAGACTATTTCGGCCAAGGATTATGAAGATACCTTGACCTGGCTGGTTAAGAGAAGGGAAGAGATTCCCCTCTCCATAAAGGCCACTTGCGCCCCTCATTATTACCGGATCCTCAGAGAGACGGCCCACCAGGAAGGGAGAAAAATCACTTTTGAGTCCCACGGATTGGATGCTGTCACCCGGGGCTGTCTGGGAGGAACCGGGTTTTCTTTTATCTCCCATCGAGGGCAAGTCCAGCCCTGTGGCTACCTGGAAGTCGATGCCGGAAATATTAGAAAAAAGACCTTTAAGGAGATCTGGGAATCCTCTCCGGTCTTTTCGGCCATCAGGGACCGGTCCCAATATTCAGGCAAGTGCGGTCACTGTGAATATTTTCGGGTTTGCGGCGGTTGCCGGGCCCGCGCCTTTGAAGCCACCGGAAATTATTTGACCGAAGAACCGCTTTGTACTTATCAGCCGAAAAAGCAGGCAATGGGCTATGGGCAATAGGCTATGGATAAACGCAAAAAAAAAGAATCCCCTATAAAAGACCCGCCTTACAGGCTCGATCGGCTCGATCGGGCCATCCTGAATGAAATTCAGTCTCATTTCCCTCTCAAGACCAGACCCTATCGGGAGGTTTCCGAGCGGCTTGGACTTAAAGAAAAAGAGGTCATCTCCAGGGTGGAGCGCATGAGCCGGGGAGGAATAATCAGGCGCATCGGGGCAAATTTTAACTCCCGCAAACTGGGCTTTACCAGCACCCTTTGTGCCGCACGGGTTCCGATGGATAAACTGCCCGGTTTTATTGAAGAGGTTAATCGATATGCCGGGGTCACCCATAATTATGAAAGGGAGGGCGATTATAATATCTGGTTTACTTTTATCGCCGAGTCTCAGGAAATAATCGAATCGGCCCTTAAAACCATTAAACGCCGGACCGGGATCAAGGAATTGATCAGCCTTCCCGCAGAAAAGATTTTTAAAATCCAGGTTGATTTTGAGGTTTAATATGGTAGATGATTTGGAAGAAAGAAAAGAACCGAAAGTCGAGGTCGCCCATGAACCGGATGAGTGTTCATCCTCTTCAGGATACCAGGGAAGGACCCATCCGGCCTCTGCAAAAAAATGGCTTTTTATCCCGATAATCCTGGTCGGACTGGTGGTTCTGGCTTTGGGCCTTTGGATGGTCCTGCCGCCGGGATTCATTCCAACCCAAAAACAATCGGAATCCCCTGAATTCAAAGCCCTCAAAGAAGAGGTACAGAAATTGAAGGGGGAATCAAGCCCTTTGAAAAATGAAATCCAATCCTTACAGGAAGGGCAGAAGGGTTTAGAGGGGCAGGTAAAGGCCCTGCAGGAACAGGCAACGGCCCTAAAGGAACAACTAACGGTCCTGGCAAAAAAACCGGAAACCCATGGAGTTAAAAAGGCTGCCCCCAAAGCGACAACCTATAAGATAAAAAAAGGGGACACCTTCAATTCGATTGCCCAACAATTCCATGTGCAACCCGAAGATATCAGGCACTGGAACCGGCTCTCCTCAAAAAACAAACCCCAACCAGGCCAAACCATAAAGATTTATTCCTCTATTCCCTGAAACCAAACATGACTTTTTCATAGGGTTCGAACATCATCTGATAGAGGTCCATGGCATAGCGGTCTGTCATGCCTGACAGGTAGTCCGCCAGTACCCGACGTCCGGCCTTTTTATTTTCGGCCTGACCGAACCGAAATTTATAGAATCTGGGCAACATGTCCGGATTTTTTTCTAAGTGATGAAACAACCCCGAAATAATCAGTCTCCCTTTTTCATTCATAATGCAGACCTGGGGACGTTTATAGACATTTTCAAAAAGAAAATTTTTCAATTGATTAAAATCTTCCCAATCCTTGTCAGGGGCAGTCACAATGGGGATCCGGGCTTTTCGAACCTCTTGAAGGGTATGGATTTTCAGGCGCCGCAAATTTTTATGCGTTTGTTCGATGACCATGATGTTGGTTTCCTCGATCAAGGTCCGGACCAATAATCGGGCCCGAATGATGGTATCCCCATCATCGAAGCCGGGATATCGATCTCCACACTTTCTTAAAACCCGAGCGACCAGGGGGTTTTCCATTTGAGGGATATCGTTCATGGACAGAAAGCCGGCATTCAAGGCATCTTCCAGGTCATGGGCACAGTAGGCCAAGGGATCGGCAATATTGACTATTTGGGCCTCCAGGGTCGGGGAGGGCGTGTTTTTGAATTCCGCTGGAACGATGGGATGATCATAGAGGGTCGTGTGCCGGGCAATACCTTCCCGGGTTTCAAAACATAGATTCAGCCCGTCATAAGCCTTATATCGTTTTTCCAAAAGATCAACGACTCGCAGGCTCTGGAGATTATGTTCAAACCCCCCCTCCTTCTTCAGAATCTCGTTTAAGATTATTTCTCCCGTGTGTCCGAAAGGGGCATGGCCCAGGTCATGGGCATAGGCAATGGCCTCGCATAAATCCTCATTTAACCGAAGGGCCCTGGCCAGAGTTCGGGCATGCTGGGCCACTTCGAGGGTATGGGTCAACCGGGTTCGATAAAAATCTCCTTCGCTGATCAGAAAAACCTGGGTTTTATATTGGAGATCTTTAAAGGCCTTGGAATAAAGTATTCGGTCCCGGTCTCGCTGAAAAGCGGTCCTGAAGGCATC
The DNA here is from genome assembly GCA_016219225.1 of Deltaproteobacteria bacterium. Taxonomy (NCBI): domain Bacteria; kingdom Pseudomonadati; phylum Myxococcota; class Myxococcia; species Deltaproteobacteria bacterium. Next base: position 19,083 of record JACRBX010000262.1, on the reverse strand, counting down.
CGGTTCATCGCCATGGAGGGTCCGCCCCATACTTTTGGCGCTTTTAGTGGCGTAAGGGGAAAGGGTTGTTTCCTCAATAGCTTCTAATTGCTCTCTGATGTTCATAATCTCCTTAGTACTAAAATAGGGTTCAAGGATTCCAGGGTTCAAGGTTTTAAATTCCACGCCTTTCACTTGGACCCTTGGCCCCTGGACCCCTTGAATCCTTTTTCATGCTTCGTCATGCGTCGATTTAATTGTTTTTGGTTTGCTTTGAGCTTTCGGCTTTGAGCTATTTTCGTATTAAGATATTTGAAAAACTATTATACCAGAAAGCCAGGGCAAAGAAAAGACAGCCGTAACTCCTTAGATCGACCAATAAAAGTTCTTTTTTTGCCTTTTTGCACAGTCATCCAGAAACCTTTTCGCGATTCTATAATTTTTTTTATTTTAGACTTGAATTTAAGAACCTTTGAACTTATATTAGCACTGACCAAAAGGGAGTGCTAACAAGACCCATAATTTTTAGGAAGGAGAGTGAATTTATGAAAATCAGGCCATTACATGATCGAGTAATTGTCCAGAGGATCCAAGAAGAAGAAGTAACCAAAGGGGGGATTATTATCCCGGATACTGCCAAGGAAAAGCCCCAGGAAGGCAAAGTCATTGCCGCAGGTCCTGGGAAAGTCTTGGAAAACGGGACCAAGCTTACCCTGGATGTCAAGGTCGGGGACAAGATTCTATTTGGGAAATATTCCGGAACCGAGATCAAAATCGAAGGCGAAGAGTATTTAATGATGCGAGAAGACGATATCTTAGGCGTGATCGAATAAAGGAGGGAGTAGAATATGTCAGCAAAAGAAATAAAATACGATTCAAAAGCCCGAGAGGCCATGAGGGTTGGAGTGGACACCTTGGCGGATGCCGTGAAGGTTACCTTAGGCCCCAAGGGCCGGAATGTAATACTGGAAAAGTCCTTCGGTTCACCGGCTATCACCAAGGATGGCGTTACCGTTGCTAAAGAGATTGAACTGGAAGATAAATTTGAAAATATGGGAGCCCAGATGGTCAAGGAAGTGGCTTCCAAGACCAGTGATGTGGCTGGAGACGGAACAACCACGGCTACTTTGTTGGCCCAGGCCATTTATCGGGAAGGGTCCAAGCTGGTTGCCGCCGGCAGCAACCCCATGGCCATTAAAAGAGGTATTGAAAAGGGTGTGGAGGCCGTTGTTAAAGAATTGAGAAATATCAGCAAGCCTACCAAGGACCACAAAGAAATCGCTCAGGTAGGGACCATTTCGGCCAACAACGATTCCACCATCGGCAATATTATTGCCGAAGCCATGGAAAAAGTCGGTAAAGAGGGCGTTATCACCGTTGAAGAGGCTAAGAGCATGGAGACGACCCTGGAGGTCGTGGAAGGGATGCAATTTGATCGGGGCTATATTTCCCCCTATTTCGTGACCGATCCGGAAAAAATGGTAGCGGTGTTAAGTGACCCCTATATTCTTATTAATGAAAAGAAAATCAGCAACATGAAAGACCTTCTACCGGTTTTGGAACAGATCGCCAAAATGGGCCGGCCTTTATTAATTATTGCCGAAGAAGTTGAAGGGGAAGCCCTGGCCACCTTGGTGGTCAACAAGCTACGGGGAACCCTTTCCTGTGCCTCAGTCAAGGCTCCCGGCTTTGGAGACCGGCGCAAGGCCATGTTAGAAGATATCGCTATTTTAACCGGTGGGCAGATGATCTCTGAAGATTTAGGGATTAAATTGGAAAATGTGACCCTGAAGGATATGGGGACAGCCAAACGCATCACGATCGACAAAGACAATACGACCATCGTCGATGGCGGCGGCGAGAAATCCGCTTTGGAAGGCCGGGTCAAACAGATCAGGGCCCAGATTGATGAAACCACTTCCGATTACGACCGGGAGAAACTCCAGGAGCGGTTGGCCAAATTGATCGGCGGTGTTGCCGTAATTAACGTCGGAGCGGCTACCGAAACCGAGATGAAAGAGAAAAAAGCCCGCGTCGAAGACGCCTTGAACGCTACCCGCGCAGCCGTTGAAGAAGGGATTGTACCGGGTGGAGGAATTGCCCTCTTACGGTGCCTGCCGGCCTTAAACGCCATCAAAACCGAAGGGGAGGAAGCCCTGGGGGTCAATATCATTCGGAGGGCCATAGAAGAACCGGTCCGGCAGATTGCCAACAACGCCGGCTTTGAAGGCTCTGTTGTCGTGGAAAAGGTTAAGGCCGAGAAGGGCGCTTTCGGTTTTAATGCCGATAGCGGAACCTATGAAGACCTTATGAAGGTCGGTGTCATCGATCCAACCAAGGTCACCCGTTTTGCTTTGCAAAATGCGGCATCGGTTGCCTCTCTCCTGTTGACGACGGAGGCCATGGTGGCTGAAAAACCTAAGGACAAAGAACCCGCCATGCCGTCTATGCCGCCGGGCGGTGGGATGTACTAAATCATAAAACCATAGGATGTTCAAAAAGCCCCCTCGTCTTTGGGGGCTTTTTTATTGTAATTTTCTTGACTTCCGCTTCCAATTTTGCTAATAAATGCCTAATTCTACTCTCAATTGAGGGGAAAGATGGCTTCCCGTATCTTACTCGCCCTGATTATAGGATTCCTTTTCTATTGCCCTGCTTCCTTATGGGCCAAGTCTATGTATATTACCGACCGAATCGAAGTGGGCTTACGTTCCGGGACCGGAATAGAACAACGGATTATAACCATGCTAAAAACCGGGGATCGCGTTGAGGTCCTTGAGGGGGATAAAAATTGGTCGAAGGTTAAACTGCCGGATGGAACAATGGGTTGGCTGGCTACTCGTTTTTTGGTAGATCAGGTTAAGCCGGCCCCTTCCTTCGATCCTAAATTTCAGGAAGAACTTCAACGGTTAAAAGAAGCCAACCAAAATCTGGGCCGGGAAAGAGACCTGTTGATCCAGGAAAAAAATAGGCTGTTACATGAAACCGAAGAAGCCAAAAAACTGACCCAAACCCTCCAGCAGGGAAAAAATCAACCCCCTTCCCATGAACTGGCGGAACTTAAGACCAAAAACGATCAACTGAACAAAGAGATCAATCTTTACAAAAAACAGGTTGCCGAATTGGCTGAAAAAGGAAAAGGACCGCGTAACGAAGAACAGATCAAATGGTTTTTAGCCGGTTCAGCGGTCCTTTTTATAGGATTATTGTTGGGCTGGTTCATAAGTCGTAACCGCCGAAAAACCCACCGCTACTATTGAGGAGTTATCAGCGATCGGCATTCAGCCCTCAGAAAAAATCCAGAAAAATGGGATCCTGCTGATTGCTGTAAGCTTACCGCTGAGCGCTCTCTTTTTATCCCTTCTTGGGTAAAATTCGAACGTCCACTATCCCTTTGAGTAATGCTTTAAATTCCTGGGCATCGGCTTCCGATCCCACTATAGCCCCATAATGTATCGGAACGGCGATTTTGGGTTTTATCACCTTTGCCGCCTCCACCGCTTCTTTGGCGGTCATCACATAGGTCCCGGAGACCGGAAGGAAGGCTATATCGGCCTGGATGGTTTTCATTTCCGGGATATAATCCGTATCTCCTGGGTGATATAGACGCGCCCCGTCCAATGTGACAATAAATCCCAGCCAACTGTTAACTTTTGGGTGAAAATCCTTATTGGTATTATAGGAGGGGACCGCCTCAATCCTGATGCCTTGAATGGTTTTGGTCTCTCCAGGTTTGAGGATTTCGATCTTGCCGGAAAGTTTTTTGGCCGAATTCGCTTCGGTCACAATGATCGTATCCTTGGTTTGGATTTTTTTTACATCCTCCGGGGAGCAGTGATCGAAATGGTCATGACTGATCAGGATAAGATCGGCCGGCGGTCCTCCGGGAATCTGAAAGGGATCGAAATAAATGGTCTTTTTATCCTGGTATAAAATACCATCGTGCCCCAGCCAGCTTATCTTGCTTAAGACATCCTCGATCATCTCCATATCCTCCTTGTGTAAAGTGAGACAGATACTGGATTGATACTGGGCAAAAGGCCAATAGGTCGATCCAGTGTGCTTGTAATATCATCATCTTTTGTTCATTTTTATTTTATCCAATATCCAGAAACCAGCATCCAGTATCTGAATCATCTCTCCTCCAGAATAATCTTATGATCCACTAAAGACAATTTTTTGATCCTGGCTGAAAGGATTTTTTGTTCGCCGAAGATGTTTACCAATCGAATCTGGCCATTATCCGGCTCTAAAAGGTCCACACTATCCAAAACCAGTTCTTCTTTCCCGTCACGAATAATAAATGCTGCGGCTTCACACATTTTCCATACACTCCTTTAAACGAATCATTAATTTTTCCACCAGGTGGGGGAGCGGTTCTGAAAATAACCCAATCACTTCAACCCGTTCCTGGGTAAGGGGGATCAAAAATTTCAAACCTGGGCTCTCAGCGACCGCCCGGGCAATAGCCGGGGTAACCTCACCCATCATGGACTGGGCCAAAACAATCCCAATCGGCCCGATCAGGATGTCCATCTTGGGAGCGGTTTGAATGATGGCATTTTCCCCCGTCGCCCCTTTATTGGCCCGGGCCTTCAACATCTGGGAGGTGGCGATGGAATTGGTTCCCAAGGCGATTACTTCCACCTTTTCGTTGAATTCCTCCCGTAATTTCTTGATGATGGCGCTCCCGATCCCGCCGCCCTGACCGTCTAAGACTCCTATTTTCATAGCTCAGCTTTTCTTGATGGATAAATATTTTTGGGATTGTAAATTTATCTGAGTATAAATTGAACCAGGCTGGTGAGTCAAGGGGTTTTCCTTTCCTGCCCGGAAAAACAAAAGAAATCTCAAAGTGATACCCCCCTGTTCGATACATATTTTTCTCAAGGATCTGGTGTAAGTCGGGGTCTCCTTGCCTTTCGCCATGTTTTTCTCCTTGACAATACTGATGGACTTATAAATAGTCCATCAATACATATTTTACAAACAGGTTAAGTGGGGGTTTGGGCCGGAGTCCCCTCATTCCTTAAGGCGTCTGAGCCAGATCCCGAAGAGGGGATCGACGATCACGAAGAGGGGAGCCTTCTTTTCGATATAGTCCAGTTCCAACAATCTCTTAAGTGCTCCCTGGACGCCGCCGACAGAGCCGAGGCCATGCCTGCCCATGTAATCGACAGAGTAAGGCTTTTCAGTCGGCTCCAGAGCAAACGCGGAAAGGAGTTTTATCTGTTGAAGTGAAAGGGCTTGAACTATCGCTTCATATACGATGCCCTCTTCTTCAACGGTTTTCTGGAACCCCTTAATATAGTCCTCCTCAGTCACCTTTTTACCGCTGACCTCAAAGATCGAATAAGGCACTCTCTGGACGTAATAGGGATAGCCACCCGTTTTTTCAAGGATTTTCTTTCCGATCTCCTCCGGGCATGATTTTCCTCCCCTTTTGAACTGTTCAACTACGAAACGGACTCCTTCTTCAAAGGGTAAAGGACCTAACGGAAAGTTTATAGAACTGCGATAGAAAGGCCTCTTTCGAATGTTGAAGATATCAGTTAGAACGCGCCGCCTACTCCCCACGAAGAAGTAAGAGGCACGGCTGTGAGTCTGGATGTGCGCCCTCAGCATTCCTTCTATTTGGAGGGACTCACGTAACTCCGAGATCTCTTGAAATTCATCGAAGACAATATGAACACCCTTCTTTTCTTCTTGGATGAACTTACCAAAGCCATCGAGGGTACTGTTGAGGAGATCGGCCCCCTTCCGCCCGACGGATCGCTCCACGGTCAGGGAAACGCCATACTCCGGATCAGGTCTGATTACCGGCCTCCAGGAGGATAAAAATTTCATCGCCTTTTTAAAGAGGCCTTCGTTTTCATGACAATAGGAATAGAGCCGGGAGGCCATTCTGGCAGCCAGGTCTTCCTGCGAATCGATGCCGAACAAATCGATATAGACCGTCGCGAGTCCCTTTCTCTTCAATCTTTCCTGTACCCTTTGGACGAGGGATGTCTTCCCATATCTTCTCGGAGAGAAAAAAACGACGTTGGCCCTGTTCTGAGCATGGGCCACCAACTGGTCCAGTTCTTTCTCTCTATCACAGAAGGGCGCTGTCAATGGTAACACTCTGAAATAGAATGGATTTTGCATCTCACGGCTCCCTATCACCTTTATAGTTACTAAACTTTAGTAACTAATATAGCATAAAAAAATTCCAGTGTAAAGGTTGAAAAGCCTCCCGAGCTATGTAAATTAAGAGGGCCTCTCCTTACCCCCGCTATCATTTTTGACGAAAAAATTTCCCCCCCGGAAAAGACCTTCTCAAATCTATCCCAGTTCAGACTCCTTTCCATCCCCATATTAAATTTGGTATCTTTGCCTGGCCCAATACAGCCTCCACCAAGTCGCTATTACAATGAGACCGTTAATAAGAGAAAATTAACCCGGATCTTGAAAAACATTGTCTTGTAAACTTAAAAATGTTAATTTATTATACTTTTTTACTCCTTAAAAAGTTGTCAATTCAGATTTGACGGGAATCTTTATGAACGATAGGCATCGAATTCCTATTGATCCTTTAAGCTATATTCAGCGTTGCATAAAGGAGAGAAAAATTTTCTGGACTTATCATGTAACTATGAGATTAAAAGAAAGATTTATTAACCGAAACGAAATATTGGATTCCGTTTCACAGTTCGAAATCATCGAAGAATATCCAGATGACAAATATTTTCCCAGTTACCTGGTTTATTCTTGGAATAAGGGCAATATTTTTCATGTCCAGTTTGCTATAGATATGCCTGGAAATAACATTCGGGTTATTACCGCCTATCAGCCAGATTCCCAAGAATGGAATGAAGATTTTAAAACAAGGAGACCGTCAAAATGAAATGCCATGTTTGTGGATCTGAAATGGAGCCTATTATTACCACCTTGCCTTTTAAGGTGGACCAGGAGACCATCATTATTTTAAAAGAATTGCCGGTACTCCAATGTAAAAATTGTAATGAATATCTATTAGAAGATAATATTATGGAACGAGTGGATCAAATTCTTGAGAAAGCCGATTACGCTGCGGAACTGGAAATTATTAAATTTGCCGCTTAACGTTTTCATGGATATTGATTTCGATCTGCCAGCGTTTAGCATAGCCGTTTAAAGGTGACCCTTGATCCGGATGTTGACCTGACCACCAAGGAAGGGATACGCCTCTGTTCGGCCCATCTTTTTCTCAAGGATCTGGTGTAGTCGGGGCTTGTCGTCTGGGCCGTGATGACTGACAAAAGTCAATATGAAAGATGCGACCCCATGATTCCCCCTTTCACTCTATTTTTCTCCTTGACCCCGTTTTGCCCTATGCTATACTTTTTCGAACTGGACGACTGTCCCAATTCCGGCCCCGTTCCATAAGAGAGGAAATAATATGGAATGTATTTCTGTATTAGAAGCACGGTATATCAATGACTATCGGATTGAGCTAAAATTTAACACCGGGGAAACAGGAGAAGTTGATCTTCGAGATATTGTGTACAAATATGCAATTGCCTCACCCTTACGCGATCCCGTAGTGTTCTCACGTTTTTACCTTGACTCCTGGCCTACTCTTGCCTGGGATTGTGGTTTTGATATTGCACCTGAGTCGCTTTATTTTATGGCAACAGGGAAATTAGAAGGGAATGTTGAAACGCCGGACGTTCGCCTGCACCCGGATAGCAGCCAACCTGCGGCTGACGGTCCCCAGTGATGCGAACGTTGCCGCTGAAAGAATGACATAAAGGTGACGTATTGAATATACGTTATTACATTGATCCAGAGACGCAATTACCCCATATCTATAGCCATGACGTTGAGGAAATGGAGGTGGAAGAGGTTCTCGCCACCCCGGGCGAAGATCGACCGGGACGGGAAGGATCAAGAGTCGCCATTGGAAAAACATCGGGAGGGAGATATATCAGGGTCATTTATGTTCCCGATCCTGCGCCCAATAGTGTTTTTGTGATTACAGACTATGAGCTTGTAGGCAAACCATTGGTCGCATATCGCCGCCGAAGGAGGAGAAAAAAGAGATGAAACAAAGCAAATTTCCACCGGGATGGGACGCAGAGCGTGTGAATAGTATATTGGCCCATTATGAATCTCAGTCTGAGGAAGAAGCCGCCGCTGAAGACGAGGCAGCTTTTGAAATTTCGGGTCAAACGGTTATGGAAGTCCCAATAGAAATAGTGCCGGCGGTACGGGAGCTAATTGCAAAGCTCAAAGCAGCATGAAAAGCAGCTAATCATCGGCTGCATCCGATCGCGCAAACGGCGCGCTCCGAGTGAGTAGGTTGTTTCGGCGCGAAGAAAACATAATCAGGAATTCAACATGACCCCCAAAAAATTTTATGACTGGTAGAAAGCCGGTGGCACAGATGATGTCGTGCGCCTGGTCGATAGTCTCAAGCGGGCCGTTTTTGCCTGGAGCGCAATCGATTGCTGTCTTGGGAACGAAGTGTTATGATTGATAAATTCATAAAAAAACCAAAATCGAAGCATTGCATAGTTTTAATAACGGAGGTGTTATCATGACAACCACAGCAGAAAGGCTTTCCGAGGAAATAAATTCTTTATCGGACGTTGAAAAACTGCGATTGGTGGATGCAATCCTTACCGATCTTGATAAACCGGACCCGGAGTTGGATCGGATTTGGGCGGAGGAGGCGCGCAAACGTTGGGATGCTTACAAATTAGGCCATATTCCGTCAGTATCATATAAGGATGTTATAGAAAAGTATCGCCGTTGATGAAAATACGCTTTCTCACGTTGGCCCAGCAGGAACTCGATGACGCTGTCGTCTGGTACAATGAACAGGTTGATGGTCTTGGTAAGCAATTTCTCGATGAATTGGATCGGGCGGTTCGAAGATCAGTATTGGACCGATCGCTTCAACCCGGGCCGGTGATGAACAAATCAAGGCTTTATGTAGCTCTAATCATTCTACTCAGTCATGCCGGGTGTGGAGGCGGAGGCGGTAACCGCGGCAGCGGAGGGGGAAGTTGCCTTGCAGCCGCCACCCAAATCGTGCTCCAGGCTGAAAACGGTTCCGGCGCCGGTCAGGTGATGTCCCGGTCCAATGCCGGTGGACAGGCCACGGTCTGGCTCCACGCCAATGAGACCCGGATCATCACCTTCCCCCTTTGTCCCGGTACCAATACCAATTACAGGCTAAGGGTCCGGTATAGCAATGACAATAACGGCCCAACGGAAGTGGTTTCCATACAATTGGATGGCAGCTCAGTTGGACAATTCACTTCAGAAGATACCGGTGATTTTGGTTTGGGATGGAACAATTTCGCCGAAAGCCCCGACTTGGGTCCCGTAACCCTGCAGCCAGGAGACCATAAAATAACCATTTCGGTGACCGGTGGGGATGGCAACGGGATAGAGATAGACTCGGTTATCCTGGATCGGATTTAGCAAACCCTCCCGGCCTTCCGCTCTATTATTCTTCTTGACTCCGTTTCCCTCCATGTTATAGTCTTTCAACCAAAAAGCAAAGTCATATCAAAGAGTCACGAGCAATAAAGAGACGAACCTAAGAACAAGACGACCTGATTGAAACTGGGCATGCCCATACCCTTCTTGAGAAGAAAGCAGGGAATCTCTATTCAATCTGTGAACAAATCGGTTATTCGATCAAGCCGTAGCCGATTAGAAAGGTTTTTCTTTATTTCCAAATTCATAAGCTAACAGCGTCGCTATATACTACATTGACTCTAAAAGGAGCATCGAATCATGACCAAGGTATTCCTGTCATACGCCCGAGGCGATGACGGCGAGCCGTATAATCCCGCCAAATCCTTCGTCGTGCGGCTTCATACCGATCTCACCGCCGCTGGCTTTGATGTCTGGTTCGACCGCGTCTCATTGCCGTCTCGGCAACTCACCTTCCACCAGGAGATCGCTGACGCTATCCGCGCGCGGGACAGGATAGTGCTGGTGGTCGGTCCGAAGGCGGCGCATTCCGATTATGTCCGTCAGGAATGGCGTTGGGGGCTCGAACTCGACAAGCCCGTCATCCCCATCCTCCTACGGGGCGACTACCAGGACATTCCCGGCGAACTGGGATTGCTTCACTGCGACGATTTCCGTGACGATGCCCAGTATCCGGTCCAACTCGCCAAGCTCATCGCGAATCTTCGCCTCGACGCCCCGCCTTTGGGGGCGCTCTACGGTGTGCCGAACCTGCCGCCGAATTTTCTCGGCCGGCCCGATCTTCTTCGCCGCGTCAAGGACGCTCTGCTCGTGGACCTTCAGAAGCCCGTCGTCATCAGCGGCGCCGCCGCGCGCGTCGGCATGCAGGGCATGGGGGGCATCGGGAAGTCCGTGCTGGCCGCGGCACTCGCACGCGACCCCGAGGTGCGCCACTCCTACCCCGACGGCATCATCTGGGTCGCCGTCGGCCAGCCACCTGATCGCGTTAGCCTCCTGCGCGACGTGGCCCGACACCTCGGCAGTCAGGAGCCATTTCAAACCGAAGTCCAAGGACAGGGTGTCCTCCGACAACTGCTCCTTCAGAAGGCCGTACTGCTTGTCCTTGATGACGTCTGGCATGCTTCGGATGCCAAAGCCTTCGATGTACTGGGCCCGCGCTGCCGGGCGCTGGTCACTACGCGCGATATTGGCATCCTGAGCACCATGGGCGGCGAGTGCGTGCCGGTGTCGCTCTTCACCGAGCCGGAGGCGCTGCAACTGCTCGCCGGCGCAGTGGACATGGAACGTGCCGCCCTTCCACGCGAGGCGCAGGAAGTGGTCAGGGAGTGCGGATGCCTGCCGTTGGCCGTGGCGCTGTGCGGCGGCATGGCAAAAGCAGGGCATTCCTGGCAGGACATCGTCGCAGCCCTGCGCGAAGCGGATCTGGAGTGGCCGGAGAACCGCGAGGAGACCAACGAACAGCATCGTACCATCTGGAACGCGATGAAGGCCAGTTACGATGCGCTGAAGGACGTGGAGAAACCGCGCTTCGCCGAACTCGCCGTCTTCGCGACGGGCCGGACAGTGCCGGAAGCTGCTGTCCATGTACTGTGGGAGCACACCGGGCCGTTAAGCGATCGCAACTGCAGCAAACTGCTCATCAGCCTGTCCGAGCGCTCCCTCATCCAGCTCGACCAGAAGGCCGCCCAGCCGGGGGAAGCCATTGAACGCCGCTTCCGCCTGCACGACCTCGTGTATGACTTCGCCACCCGTTTGGCTGGCGAGCCAAAGGCCCTGCACCGGACCTTGCTCGATGCCTATCGCGGAAAATGCCCAGATAGTTGGCCTTCAGGCCCGGATGACGGCTACTTCTTTCAGCAGCTTGTCGGCCATCAAGCCGACGCGGGTGACTGGATGGAAGCCGGTGAACTGGTGACCGACTTCCCGTGGCTGATGCGGAAATGCGAACTAGGCTTGTTTGATTCGATTTCCTACGACTACGGGACGCTGGAGAGGCGAGCCCCAGCGGAGATAGCGAAACGGCTTGAGTTTTGGTCGACCTCCTTCCGGGAGAAAATTCACATCCTCCGCCGTGGAAACGACGAATGGCCAGGTCACAAGATTCTGCTGCAACTGGCCATTGAACATGCCGATAACAGCCCGATAACGATTGCGGCGGAGCAATATCTCCACGCGGGCAAGGTTGATTGGGTGTGGTTGCGGCGAATGCAAAGAGTGGAAGAAGCAGACGTCAGCCCTTGCCTCTCTGTCCTTGAGGGCCATACATTCGAGGTCAAAGGTGCCCTTCAGCTCCCCGACGGGCGGATACTCTCGTGGTCGGGTGATAGGACCCTGCGCCTCTGGGATACTGACGGACGCCCCCTCGCCGTACTTGAGGGGCATACGTACCAGGTCCGTGGCGCTCTTCAGCTCACCGACGGACGGATGCTCTCCTGGTCTGATGGTCATACCCTGCGCCTCTGGGATACAGACGGACGCCCCCTCGCCGTACTTGAGGGGCATACGTACCAGGTCCGTGGCGCTCTTCAGCTCACCGACGGACGGATGCTCTCCTGGTCTGATGGTCATACCCTGCGTCTCTGGGATACTGACGGACGCCCCCTGGCCGTACTTGAGGGGCATACAGACTGGGTCAAGGGCGTCCTGCAACTCACCGACGGGCGGATACTCTCCTGGTCTGGTGATCATACCCTGCGCCTCTGGGATACTGACGGACGCCCCCTCGCTGTACTTGAGGGGCATACAAACTGGGTCAATGGCGCTCTTCAGCTCAACGACGAGCGGATACTCTCGTGGTCTGATGATCGTACCCTGCGCCTCTGGGATACAGACGGACGCCCCCTCGTCGTACTTGAGGGGCATACAAACTGGACCAATGGCGCCCTTCAGCTCAACGACGGGCGGATACTCTCGTGGGCTTGGGATCATATCCTGCGCATCTGGGATAGTAAAACCGGAGCTTGTATTGAAGTATTGAACTTCATTGAATTCTGCATTCGATATCCCGAATCAATACCTCTTTATCTTGGAAGAGACCTTTATTACTCCGACATATTTGCCAGAGCAGAACGCCGTTATGGAGAAGTCAATCTTCCAGTAAAGGGGCAAAAGATCGTCCTCTGTGCCCGTTGGCATGCCGATTCTGACGGCACAGCGCGTCTCCTCAGATCCGATGGCACCCTTGTTCTCACTCAAGCCAACGGACAGGTCTGTTTCCTGAAACTTTATTATGGAGCGACCCGCATTTCCCTGGACCAGTTCTTAGAATGGCGCAAGGCACAGCCGCCGCCCCTGGAGGATGAATGACCAACGTTCATTACACACATACCCAAATAATAAAAATGGAGAAGCCCTCTCTGATGCCCCACCAATCGGTGATCTTTTCCATCATAAAGAAACCGAATATCATTTCCAATCAAAGGAGATCGTCATGACTGCCAACGCCATTCTCGTAACAGGTGATTTCATCATTGACCAGCATGTCTATGAAGGACGACGTTTTCATTATGCACAAAGGCCCAGGGTCGGGGTAAAGGTAAAACCGGAAATAGGTGGAGCTGCCCTGGTTCAAGGCATACTGAAGGAGCTGCTTCAGGGGAACAAGCAAGGGTGGACCTCCCGTCTTACTGTTCAGGATGCCATGCCTAATGATGCGGCATTCGGCCTTAATAATGCCGAACATGCCTACGCGTACTGGCGTCCTTTTCCAAAAGGTATTTCTCCTGATCGCCAGTTCTGGCGGGTCAGCGAGGCCATGGGCTTCGGTTTTAATGACGGAGAGAAAAGTTGCGTTCAATGGCCTATTGCGGCGGATCTACCGGAAAGCCCCGAGATCATGGTCATCTCCGAAGGAGGGATGGGTTTCAGGGATTGCCCAGAAAACTGGCAGAAGGAGAGGCTTACCACAGCCCGGTGGATAGTCCTGAAGACAACATCGCCGGTGGGGGTTGAAGAGCTCTGGGACCACCTCACCATAAACCACCGTAACAAACTGATCGTGATCATGTCCGCCCATGAATTGCGTAAGTCACCGGCCAGACTCCATGCTGGTTTGTCGTGGGAAGAAACCATTGAAGGGGTACTTCGTGAACTGAGACCTGAGGGTGTTCTGCCCAATCTCGTGAAATGCAGACATCTCATTATCACCTTCGAATCGGAGGGCGCTCTCTGGATCGATCTTACTGATGGAACCGAACTGTCCAAAGCCTACATCCATTTGATCCATAACGCCGGCAGTATCGAAGGGGAGCATTCATATAAGACCGAGGGGAAAGGATTCGGGTTTCTCTCCTGTCTTGCAGCGGCCGTGGCATGGCGGCTATCCGATAATCTTGAAATCCCTGACATAGCCTCTGCCCTTGAGGGCGGGCTGGCCGCCATGAGAGACCTCAGAGAAAAAGGGCATGGCCCTGCCGGAGAGGAACCCCAGGGGTTCCCGTCAAAGAGGCTGGCAGGAGTAATAAAACATCCTGGAACCCTGTATTCCAGGGCAGTGTATTCTTCATCCCCTCCGGCGGATTCGACCTGGAGTATTCTCCGTCAATCACAGCTCAAGCCGGTATTCGATCTGGCCCGGCTTGTTCTTCTGCGCGGTCCTATTGCTTTGGAAAGCCTGCCGCATCTCAGCATTGGCAAGCTTTTTACAGCCGACCGGACAGAGATGGAAGCCTATCGCTCTCTATTAGAAGTAATTCGACGATACGAAGACAAAAAGGAATCAGGAAAGAAGCCCCTCTCTATCGGGGTATTCGGTCCTCCTGGCGCCGGTAAATCTTTTGCTGTGAAAGAAATCGCTGCCAGCACGGTAACCTTAGACGGTTGGTTGGAATTTAACCTTTCTCAGTTTAATTCTCCTGACGATCTCATTGGCGCCTTTCACCAGATCCGTGACCGAGTCCTGCAGGGGCAACTGCCGGTTGCCTTTTTCGATGAGTTTGATTCCCAAAAATTCAGATGGCTCCAGTATCTTCTTGCCCCCATGCAGGATGGTAAATTCCAGGAAGGTCAACTCACCCATACCCTGGGGAAATGTATTTTTGTCTTTGCCGGAGGGACAAGCTGGACCTTCGAAACCTTCGGGCCGCCTGATCCATCAAAGATAAGTGGTGTGGATGTTCAGGCGTATAATGATTTTCGTCTTGCCAAGGGGTCTGATTTCAAGAGTCGGATTGATGCCTACTTAGACGTTATTGGGCCAAATCAACGTAAAATTCATCTTAAGCCCGGCAGCAGTGTGGAGGAGCAGATTGAAAAGGTTGGAGGACATGACTTTATCACCGATCCGACAGATACCTTCTTCCCTATCCGGCGTGCTCTCATGGGCCGCTCCGAGCTTAAATGTGGAAAGGACGACAAGCTTGAGATTGACGAGGGATTAGCCCATGCTTTGCTCCACGTGAAAGAGTATATGCACGGATCCCGATCCCTAGGTAAAGCCCTCCAGCCCTTTGCTGCTGCTCGGCCAGGGACGCTGCACCGATCCCTGCTAATGCCCTTAAACCAATTGGAGATGCACACGAATGCGGAAGAGTTTATTTTCCTTTGCTCTAATGCTCCCAAAATATTTTCCCCTGAAGCACGTTTGACCATGGAGCAGATCAAACAAATTGCCCCAGCCATAAGCGAAACCTTCCGGGCCTTAGGGAAAAAGGAAGGATGGTCGAAACCTGAAACCGACAAGGATTTTGGAAATTTATCTCCCTTCTTTCAGGAATCCAACCGCGCCGCAGCTAAACGGATGTTGAATTTGCTGGCCCTTATCGGGCTGACCCTCGTTGAAGGGACGGCAAGCGCTGCAGAAGAAGATAAGGTGAAACAGCATTTGGAATACTATCTCTTGGCCCTGGCGGAAGCTGAGCATGAGGGTTGGATGATCTGGCATCTTGAAAAGGGGTGGTGCTACAATCCTAAGCGAGATGACGAGAAGAAGCAACATGACTGTTTGATCCCGTTCTCGAAATTAAGCGATAAAGATAAGGGCAAGGACCGTGACACGATCCGGCATTAT
The DNA here is from genome assembly GCA_016219225.1 of Deltaproteobacteria bacterium. NCBI lineage: Bacteria > Pseudomonadati > Myxococcota > Myxococcia > Deltaproteobacteria bacterium. The sequence continues at coordinate 3,626 of JACRBX010000262.1, read as the reverse complement.
CCTGATTTCGCCCGTGAGGCGGGAATGAAGATTGTCTTTATCGAGAAGTGAAGAATACGGGTGGACAGAGAAAAGAGGACTTATGAATGCATACACACCGAAACCCATTGACACATCAAAAGTCACCCTTACCAACGACCTCGTGGAACTGACGGAACACCTGGCCGAGAATACTCATGAGATCTGGTCAAAACAGCGGATGAGTGAAGGCTGGACCTGGGGGCCGGAGAGAGACGATAAAACCAAGAAACACCCGGACCTTATCCCCTACGCTGACCTGCTCGAGTCGGAGAAAGAATACGACCGGATGACGGCCATGGAGACATTGAAGGTGATAGTGGGATTGGGGTATGGGATAGAGAAGGTATAGAATTACTACCGAGAACATAAAATAGGTTGCACTATAAAAAACAATTTCACCGCCCACTCGTCTTAATAAAAACAGGACTCGTTCGAGACGCCGAGTACGCTAAGTTAGAGATTTTCCATTTGCCTGTGAGAGGCAGGCAAATGGAACGAGCTCTTTTTGTTTTCCGCCCTCTCAACGGAAAGCAAAAAAAAATCTCCTCTGCGCTCTTTGCGACTCTGCGGTAAAAGCATTAGGTAAAACCTTAGGATGAGAAATGGAAGAAATCATATTGCTTGACTGGCAGGAATGTTCCCGATGATGAGATTCGTGACGCTGGAGCCGGTACCTTGAATCGAACCAAGAGTGACTTGAAAAGCCTCCGGCGGCAGGCCAAACAGGGTGACGCCTGGGCTCAGTTCACCCTGGGGGAGATGTATAGGAAGGGCGAGGGAGTAACCCAGAATTTCGCCGAGGCGGCCAGGTGGTATCGACGCCTGGCTGCCAATAGTATCTGCCGTACTGCCGATTACCGGCTGGGCCTCATGTACTTGAAGGGAGAAGGTGTGTCCAAAAACTACGCGAAGGCCTTCAAGCGATTCTCCCTGGCTTCCACGGGGGGACACAGGGCGGCCCAGGAGTGCCTCGGACGGATGTATGAAAAGGGCCAGGGGGTTCCCAAGGACCTGGAGCGAGCCGCTTGGTGGCTCGGGGTGGCGGCCAAGCCCGAGACGGATCTAAGAAAGCCCTGGTACTGGCACGGGCGGATGGACGTGAACGGCAAAGAGAGTCGCCAGACTAAAGATGTGGATTTCTCGGCCGATGGGGGACTCTTTCTGATGACCGGACCCGTCGACGACCGACTGTGCAGGCCCTGCCTAAAACACCTCAGCCTGGTCCGCACCGCCGAGGAGTGGGAGACCATTGAGCCGGCGGTTTTTACCAATGGCCTGCACGAGGGTTGCCGTTGCTCATGGCGCCCCGTTTGTAGTATCGACAGCAAACTCAAAATAATGCAGAACACCATCGGGCTTCAGATGGATGTTGAAAAATTCAAGCGGGGCATCTACTGGAAGCCGATCATGGTGCTGGGTGATTTGCTGAGAGACATGGAATAACCTATTCGAAGATAACGCGACACCCACGAAGGAGTACACCATGAGTAACGAAGGAACCACTACTGGGACCGCAACTCAAAGGATTCAGCCTTATGTCTGATCAAGCTAATCAAACCTACGACATTTTTATTAGTTACTCCTCTAACGATCTATCCATGGCGCAACAACTCTACGACCGCCTTGTCGCCGCCGGTTTCAACGGCGATGACCCCAAAAATCCCAGGATTTGGTTCGATAAGAAGCGCCTGGATCCCGGCTGCGACTGGCATCGGGAGATCGAGGCTGGTTGTGAGAACAGCCGGATCGTTATTCCCGTTCTCACCCCGCGCTGGAAAACGAAGGAATGGACGAAGTACGAGACCTATGGCGCCGAAGCGATCATCCCATTGGTATTCGAGGGTACCCTTGAGGAGGTCTTTACTCCTCCTCTCCTTAGGTTTCAAGGGGATGTCATTGATCTAACCGGAAAAGACACCTCAGACCGATGGCCAGTACTCTTTGAGGCCCTGCGGAAACTACTTGCTGCCCCACTCCCTGAGGTGAAAGAGCAGAGGGTAGCCCACCTCCGCTTTTCCCATAACCCGAACTTTGTGGGTCGTGAGGCCCTGATGGATGAGATACATGAAAGGCTTTTTACCAATCCCACCACCACTCTGACCCAGGGACATATCCAGGCCGTTACCGCGCTGGGCGGGGTTGGCAAGACTACCTTAGCCCGGGAGTATGCAGAAAAATTCTGGCGCTGTTACCGCCAGATGTTCTGGATAAGCTGTAAGGCCGGCGTGGTCACGGAGATGGCAGGTCTCTACCCACTCCTGTTCCCGGAAAGGACCGGCGAAGGATTGAAGGAGGATGAGAAGGCCGCTTCAGTACTGAGAGAGCTTAAGCGCCTCGACGCACCCCTCCGGCTGGTCATCTTTGACGATGCGGTTGATGAAAATACAATCCTTTCCTGGCTTCCCAAAACAGGCAACTGTCATACTATCATCACTTCCCGCTTCACGGACTGGGAGACCGGCATTGAACAGACCCCGGTCTGGGTCCTCGATAAGGAACCGGCGCGGGAGTTGCTGCTCAAACGGGCCCATCTCGAATGGGAGAACCTGACCGGGGACGATAAGACGGCCTGTGATGAGCTGGCAGGCAAACTCGGATATCTGCCCCTCGCCCTTGAGCAGGCCGCAGCCTATATAGAGATTCAGAACAAAGGGCAGGGTCAGGGGTTCGGATATAGAAAATATTTAACCCTTTATGAGAAGGCCGAAAATGAACGAAGACTGCTTGCCAAGGGCACCAAAGGTGCAACGGAGTATCCTGACGCCGTCTTTAATACCTGGCGCACAACCATTGACCAACTCCCTCCAGGATCCCGGGCCATACTCAGGCTCACCTCATTTATGGCACCTACGCCCATTCCCTTTGCTATGGTTCTCCATGGCGCATCCATCGTGGCTGAACAGGCCCGTCTCTCTGGCGATGATAATATTCCTGAGCCGGATGAAATTGAACTCCGTGAATGGAAGGAGGCCCTGATCCGCTACTCCATGATAAGGCCAGAAGCCCTTGAAGGATTCTCCGTCCACGGCCTGGTGCAGGCAGTGGAGCGGCACCAGATTACGTCTTCCATCAAGGATGAAGTGATCGATAAATCGACCGCCCTTCTGACAACGTTCGCCCCCTATCCGGCTTTTGAATTTGAGAACTGGCCTGCATGGGAGGTTCTATTCCCCCATGCTGAGGCTCTTTGGTCACATCAGAATATGCGCCCCAATGAACGGCTTAATAGCAAACTTTTGGTAGGGCTCTATGGTTGTCTTCATGCCAGAGCGCGATATAACGAGGCCATTCCATTTGTCAGGTTTTTATTGGCAATGAACGAGCAACAATCCGGTCCCGATCACCCCGCTACAGCCCAAAGCCTGAACAACCTGGCCGTACTCCTTCAATCCAAAGGGGATTACGACGGTGCAGAGACTCTCTTTCGCAGGGCGCTGGCAATCAAAGAGAGGACCATGGACCCAACCATGCCTCTGAATATGCCGAAATTTAATGATATTATTCAGAAATCTGTTCAATAGCTTGTTCGGCAACAGAGATGGCGTACCATAACAGACGCATGGATAATATCGACGCAGAGAGGCCTCTCGATAGGCAGCCGCAGG
>JACRBX010000261.1 GCA_016219225.1 Deltaproteobacteria bacterium | reverse complement strand
TCGAGACAATTGATTAACTCGAAATGTTTTTTGTAAAATAAAATATGGCGGTAATTTCTGAAGCTTGGTTTTAGCCGAAACCTGGGAACCTCTAAAAATAGGCCATTTCGAATCATATTTTTTTGAAAACCGCCATAATTAATTTGACACGATTATTGAATAATTTGTTTACGAATAAAGGGAAAAGCCAGACTAAATGAACGGTGAACGAGACGTTCGTGCAGAACGTGCTTTGTTATTAACGGCAGATTTTCCCGGCGCAATTCACTGCCCGGCTAACCTGGGGATGGCCTTTCCTTATCCTTACCTGATTGACATTGAATTTTAAAGCACGTTCTGGATTACTGTATTGGCATTTGGAGTTGCTATCTGGCGATGTAAGGCGGTAATCAGGCATGCGCGAGGGCCTGTATACCAGCAAGGCGTTTGCCGATACTCGCCCTTGCAATCTTTAAATCGTAAGATGCTTGAAGATTGAGCCAATATTGTGGTGACTGATTGAATGCACGACCAAACAGCAACGCCAGTTCTGCTGTCACCGGACGATCACCTTTGACAACATGAGAAATACGCATAGGCGATACCCCGATGGTGCGCGCGAACTCAGCTTGAGATAGCCCCATTTCTCTCAAAATTTCTACCAGGAATTCTCCCGGATGCATTGCGGGCAAACCATTCTTAACCATGTTTGTGTCTCCTTTAGTGATAATCAACGATTTCCACTTCATAAGCATCACCATTTTCAAAGCGAAAACAAACGCGCCACTGGTCGTTAATGCGAATGCTCCATTGACCCATGCGGTCACGAGCCAACGCTTCCAGTCTGTTGGAAGAGGGGATACGTAGATCGTCGAGGCAGACGGCCCCATCCAACTGGGTCAAGCGCATTGCTGCGCGTTTCAGTATTTCCGACGGCAAGCGGCGTGATTTCCCGGTGGCAAAGAAGTGTTCCGTTTCGGAAGAGGCAAAAGTTTGAATCACGGGGCTACTATAAACATATTGTTTATGAATGTCAAGGATAAATGTCCCTTGGACGGCTTGAAATATTTTCTTTTTTGAGGTACTAATAACTGCGGCGTTCAGGGGTCTGAGGGATACTTAATGCTGGAATTAGGATTTTGGACGCGGATGAACGCAGATTTCCAGGATTTTGAATAAAAAATAGTTATCTGCGTGTATCGGCGAAAATCTGCGTCCTAATTTATTGAATTTTATGAATGCTTCTAACTTGGGACTTGAGACTTGAAACTTGATTTTCGTGTTAAATGGATCTTTTTCTTCCTATGCTGGCTGGGGATGGTCCTTTATTTCACCCAGCGCTGGATCTTCGGACCGGTCATCCCGGCCTTGATGAAAGAGTTTCAGATCACCAAAACCGCAGTGGGAACGATCGGCTCGGCCTCCATCATGGGGTATATGCTCTCGCCCATCCTGGCCGGGTGGCTGTCGGACCGCTTCGGCCGAAAACGAGCTATCCTGTTTGGGATCTTCGGCTTTTCAACCATGACGGTTCTTTGCGGGCTGGCTCAGAACCCCAATCAGTTATTCCTGGCCCGTTTTTTCACCGGTGTGACAGAGCCCTTTTTTTTCATCCCCCTGTTGGCCTTTACCCTGGAGCTTTTCCCGGAGCGCCCCGGATTTTTTCTGACCCTTATGTCCTCCGGGTCGTCCCTGGGCTGGTTTGTCGGCCCGGCCCTGGCCGGTTGGCTTTTAAATGCTTCCGGCAATTGGCGAAGCCCCTTCTGGCTGGCCGGAATAATCGGATTGGCCCTGGGTGGATTGCTTTTTCAGTTCTGGCCCAGGTTGGAGATTCAAAAACCCTCAGGCCCCTATTTCAAAAGGGAATTCTTCAAATCAGGCCGTATCCTGATGCTGATCTTATTGGGTCTGGTGGCCGCCTTCCAGATCTCGGCCGAATTCGGGTTTACCATGTGGTATCCGGCCTACCTGGAATTGGAAGTTGGGCTGACCACGGCCGTGGCCGGGGTCATGGCCGGTTTTTACGGCCTGGGTCAATTTATCGGACGGCCTGTCCTGGGCTGGATATCCGACAGGGTGGGCTATCATAAGGTGGGAACGATCAGTGGCCTGGCCCTGACCCTTTTTTTCATCCTGGCCCTGGCCGTAAAACATCCGACCTCCCAGGGTCTGTTTACCCTTCTGGCCGGCTTTATCGGCTCAGGGGTCATGGGCGCCCTGTGGACCTCAACCGGCTTGATCTTTTCCGATTTTAAAGGACTGGCCCTTGGTCTGATCACCACCCTGGGTTATGCCCTGGCCACCCTGGCCCCGGTCCTGATCGGCTATATCGCCGACCATCACTCGGTCGGCCTGGGACTGTGGGCTGTGTGCGTCCCCGCTGCCTTCCTCGCTGCTATGGCCTTTCTGGCTTCCGGTTTACTCAGGTCTTCATCGGAAAAGATCGCCCGAAAATGAATCCACAAATTGGATGGAGGATATTCAATGAGATATTTTAGGAGAAAAGGATGGCGGTTGAAATAAGGGCTGATAGAGACAACTTTTGTATAGATGATATAGAACACATGCTATCCAAAGTATTTTGGAGTCCCGGAATAACCAAAAATGAGATCTTGAAAGGGATAAAAAATTCCGCACTGGTCGTCGGGGCCTATATGGAAACCGGTCAGCAGATTGGTTTCCTGAGGGTGGTGTCCGATAAGGTGCGGTTTGCTTATCTCATGGATGTGGTGGTCCATGAAAACTACCGCCGCCAAGGGATAGGCCAGAAGATGGTCAGGTTTGCCCTTTCCCATCCGGAACTGAAAGACGTCTATCAATGGCTTCTCGGCACACTGGATGCCCATGGGGTTTACAAAAAATTGGGCTTCGAGCCCTTAACAAATCCGGAGAAATGGATGTCCCTCATGAAACCCAGGCCGGATAGACCCACCTTTGCCGGCGGATAAAGGCCTCTGGCGGTCGGCGATGCCTATTGAAGGAATCAGCCATATTACCCTCATCGTTCAAGACCTTGAACGGACGGCAAACCTGTTCAAGTCGGTATTGGGCGCTGAAGAGGTCTACTCCAGTGGGGAACAAACGTTTTCTTTGTCTAAGGAAAAATTTTTCTTTTGTGCGGGGGTATGGCTGGCCATCATGGAAGGCCGCCCCCTTTCCGAGCGGAGCTACAACCATATTGCTTTCAAAATCCCGGAAAGTGAATTTGAGGAATATAAAAGACGTCTGGAAGAGGCCGGCGTTGAGTTCCGGGAGGGGCGGCCGCGGGTCCAAGGGGAAGGGCGATCGCTATATTTCTATGATTACGACAACCACCTGTTTGAATTGCACACGGGCACCCTTCAAGAGCGGCTTCAGGCCTACGGACATTGCATCGGTTTCTGTAAGATCAAGCAAGAGTAAGGGCGATCTGAAATAATTCGATCATGAGCGCATTTTTTTAAACCAGGCCTGTTGCTCCACCAATCCGGAGGTGGAGCTTAGGTTTAAAATGAAGGCGGCAGGACTCAAAGGCTCCGGATAAATTTTGCAGGGATCGGGCCGTGGAAATCTTTCTCAATTCCTGGCGGCGAAGATGTTCCAATCTGGGGCCGATTTCCTTCCAACTTTCAATCCAGGCGGTGGTCTTTTTTACATCTCCTTTTCTCATGATGCTCCCATTTTAATCTTTATTATCACTACAGCATGTTTTTTTTGTCATTCCCGATTGTCTTTATCGGGAATCCAGGTTTTTTAGGAAAATGAGAAAATCAAAGTCCCTGGATTCCGGCTAAAAGCATGCCGGAATGACGGTTAAAGAAACGCATCGATATAAAAACCAGTGTGGTTTTATTTTATACAATTTTTAAAGGTTTGGCAATTTACCCTTTTCCCTGTGTCCGGCCCGAGTGGAAGACCTCCATCTGCTACCAAAGCCCCTGGGTCATGGCCCCGCAGTGAACCGGTTCGAATCCGTCAAAAGAGAGATCCCGTACGGTTTTCATGTTCTGCCACAGCATCTGGTAGCCTTTAAGCCGACGGAAGGGTTTCAGCTTTCGATGAAATAATTCCATTTCGATTGCGGTAGCCTGGCGCCGGTCACCGACGGTACCGAGGAGGCGGACAGCCGGCGCCTTGCCGAACCGGCCCTGCCAGAGGGATCGGTACCAGAATAATCGGCTGCTGTTGACGGCCAGCACACAAACCCGCGGGTTATGTTTTACATTTCTGGACAGGGTATAAGAAAACTCGTCAAAGAAAAAACCGCTGGGCGCCTCCCGCAATATCAAAGACCCGATAGGGGTCAGATGAGGTGTGCCGTCATCATTAATGGTGGCGATGGCGGAATGCAGGGAGGTGCTCAAGGCGTCCCCGAAAGTCCTTCGTATGGCCGGCCAATGAGGGGTGATATCCATATTTTTTCCTCCGATCCGATGATTTTTTTCAAAAGATCAAGCTTTATCGATAGGCAGGCTTGCGGTATACCTGCTCATAGGCACGGCAAAAGGGGCAGAATCGGCGTTCCAGCCTGACCAGTTGGAAGGCAACCCCTTTGCCTTTTTTACGGCCGTAGCGGCAGATGGGACAGGTGTCCTTGCAAAATTTAGCCCTGGACAAGATTCGGGGATCCACCCGTCTCTCCGGTTCGTTGTCTATAATTCTTTTTGCCTGCCAGGTACCGATCGCATAAGACAGGCCCATTCCAAGGCAAACCAGCGAAGTCCAGATCTTGACCCCGTTCAGGGATTCCGGCCGAAAAAGGGCGGCCGGGACCAGGACCAGGCCGCGGGCCAGGTAGATGCCCGAAATGATGACCAGGGCCGGTTTGAGGAGGGGAAAGGGGGATATGACCCCGGCCCCGGAAAAGGCATAACCGGCCCAGAGAAAGAGGATAAGGGTCATGCCAACGGCCAATATCGCCGGCACAGGCGAGCCAGCGGCGGCCATGGCGGATAATCGTTCGCCGGCCCCGAAAAAACGATACCATTCGGCGCCGCCGATGATAATGGCAATGTGCAGAAAAGCAGCCAGGAGGCTCAACCACGCTCCTAAGAGCAAGGGATAATTGGGCTGACGTTTCATTTTTTCCTCCTTAGTCCGATAATTAAGTTGCAAGAAGCAAGTCTCAAGTTGCAAGGGTAAAAACCTTGAGCCCTGTCCGGGAGGTTCACTTTGAGCTTTGAGCTTTCATCTTTGAACTTTTTTCCGCAGATCGACGCAGGTTACCAAGATTTTGAATAGAAAGAATAGTGATCTGCGGGTATCGGCGAAAATCTGCGTCCTAATTTAATTCATAGGCATTCCGGATCCGTACCCGGGCGCCCATTTGTTCGAACAAACGGAAAAGACCGTATCGGGTCCGATCCAGGAAAAGAAAATCCGGGTTCATCTCTATATGGCGGCGCAATTTAAACATTTCGTTGGAAAGTGCCCGGCCCTCGCGGATAAAGTTTCCGTTGGCTTTGAAATCAAAAACCTCTTCCCGGTACAACCGGCCAAACCATTCTCCAAAGCGCTGCATAACCTGAAACAACTGTTCCTGGACCTCCGGTTCGATACCGGGGCGAATCAGTCTCAGTTTCCGAAACAAATGGAAATGGGCTTCCTGGTCCTGTTTTAGGATTGCCCCGGGAAGTTGCCGATAATGATGAACAAAATCCGGGCTGAGCCGTTTGACACAGCCGAAATCGACCAGCCCGACGGTCAAATCCCGGTTGATGATAAAATTGCCCGGATTGGGATCGGCATGGAAACAATTAAGGTTATACAGGCTCGTTATAAACAAGTCGTACAACCGCTGGGCCACGGTATCCCGGGCCTCCCGGCCGGGGTTTGACCTCAGCCATATATGGAGCGGCCTTCCGGATATAAAGGTTGTGCTCAAGACGTTGGCGGAGGTTTTATCTTTTCTGACCTCCGGAATTTGCAAGTGGTCCATTTTTAGGTGCCTGCGGAAAAAAAGGATATGGCGGGCTTCCTGTTGGTAGTCGACCTCTTCCAGAAGCCGTCCTTCAATTTCCTGTAAGGCCGGACCGATCAGGTCGTACTCGGCCAGGGGCCGGGTCAGGTTTCTGATCAATTGAATATCGCTGGTGATGGTGCTCCGAATGCCGGGATATTGCACCTTGACCGCCAATGGGGTGCCGTGGCGGTCCGTGGCCCGGTGGACCTGTCCCAGGCTGGCCGCAGCAAAGGCCTGGGGTTCGAAGGTATGAAAAACCTTTTCCGGCGCTTGGCCAAAGGCATTTTGGATGGCTTTCCGTACCAGGGCCTGATTCATGGCCGGCACCTGGTTATAAGATTTTTCCAGTTCTTTCCGCACCGCGGCAGGGAAAATGTCCAGTTCCAGACTCAACAGTTGGGCGATCTTTATGGCCGTGCCTTTCAGTACGCTCAAACCTTGAAATACAATCCTGGCGCTTTCGCGTTCCAGATCGGCCCTGGCCTCTTCCCTGCCGGTTGCGGATAAAAACGGTTTTTGGGCGACGTACTTTAATAATTTGCCGCCCACCTGGACCGCGGTTTTACTTCCGGCGAGGCTTCTTCGCCATTTCCCCTGGGGTATTTCGTTTTTCATCGGTTTCATCCATAAAGGCGCGTTTCATTTTATGCAGGGTGTCGACCTGCTGACGGAAAAAATCAAATCGGGTCAAAACATGTTGTTTGAATAAAAACTGGGCGATATCAAAGATTTTATTCACGATGCCGGCCTTAAGAAAGCTGGTGGCCAGACTGAGACTTTTGTCGATCAACAGGCTGGTATCATTGAACTGGTCGGATTTGTCGTTTAACCAATAGAGAATGACGCCGATATAATAATCCCAAACAAATTGTACCAGTATTTCCTGAAAGACCTGCTCCGGTATTTCTCCCTTTTCCACGGCGGCCTCGAACAGGGCGTTGACGGTATCGAAAAAAATGGCCCGAATGGCCTGCAGTTGTTTAACCTGTTGGATTAAGGAAAAGAAAATCGTCTTAAAGCTCTCCTGGACAAACTCCCGGTCCGGCAAAAAAAGCTCCAGGTTTGTTTCCAGGAAGGTTTGCAGTTGCTCCTGGAGGGTGAATTTATTAAAGCCCCGGATGGATTTAAGCCGCATCGCACAAGTCTGAAGCTGTTGCTCATAATAGGCAAAGAGAATCGATTCCTTGGTCGGAAAATAGTTATAGATCGTCGCTTCCCCGATGTCAGCCCCCTTGGCGATGGCCCGCATCGTGGTATCCTTAAGGCCCTTTTCAGTGATGATTTCCACGGCGATCTTGATTATCTTGAGCCGGGTTTCCATTTTTTTCTCGTTGCTGATCTTCATCGTTGCCACCTTTTAATATTTTTAACTTCATATTAAATCCATATTTGTTAAGTTTAATATATAGCAATTTTATTTAAATGCAAGCTTTTTTTCTTTGCCCTTAAATTTTTTTCATTTTTCCTTAAACAGCGATTTTCGCAGACGCCCGTTTTTTCTTTTATAGCCAGATTTTATGGCGCGCATCTTTAAAAAGTTAAATGATTTAAATATGTTAACATTGGCATCGGTTTTTCGCTGCCAGTCAATCTTATATAAGGTGACGATTATAAGTTGGAATATAATAGATTAAATCTCATACACCCAGCAATATTCATTTTTAAAACGTTATTATTAAGGCCAATAATTCAGTAATGACAAGTAAAATTATCAATTGTGGCCAGCGTATGAAAATAAATTCAAGCCGGGGGATCTATTTTAATAAAATAGTACTTGACATTTTAATCGTCATATTATATAAGATCGCCATGCGGGATGCGGCCTTCTTCACCAACCCTGTCCATGACTGGCAACGGCGCTATGAAGCCTTACGAGCTTCCTTTGTCGATCGCCTTCCCGCCGCTATAGTCGGGGAACGATTCGGGTACACCCCAGGATATATTCATCTCCTTCGTCACCAGTTTATGACCGGCCTGATAGACTTCTCCGAACCCGTTCCGGAAGGAACGGCGGCCCGTTATCGCGTTACCAATGAAATCCGTCAAAAGATCCGTACCTGGAGGCAGGGTCATCTTTCCGCCGGAGAGATCTCTCAATTGCTTTCCGAGGAAGGGACAGAGATCTCGGTCCGAACCGTGGAGCGCGTCTTGGCTGAAGAAGGGTTTCCTAAGCTTCCCCGGCGGACTCGCCTTAAGATCGGCCTGACCGTTAAAGGAGCGGCTGTACCCCTTAAATCGGAGGGTATTTCCATCAGAAACTTGGATGGGTCCAGTTATGAATGTGCCTCGGCTGGGGTCTTCCTTTTTGCCCCCTTTATCGAAAAATTTAATCTGCCGGAATTGATTCGGGCCGCAGGATTGCCGGGAACCAAAATCATTCCGGCCACAAGCTACTTTTTGTCCTTCCTGGCGCTGAAGCTCTTGGGTACTGAACGATACGCTCATATCGGTGATCATGCCTTCGATCCCGGCCTGGGTCTGTTGGCTGGGCTTAATGTCCTGCCCAAATGTACGGCCATGTCGACCTATTCTTATTCCCTGGACGCGGTCCATTTGCTGAACCTTCAGAAAGGGTTTGTGAAAAAGGCCGTTGCCCTGGGCCTGTACGATGGCAACATCATTAACCTCGACTTCCATACCATCCCCCATTATGGGGAAGAATCGGTTCTTCAGGAACATTGGGCGGGGGCCAGAGGGAAAAGGATGAAGGGGGCCTTGACTTTGGTGGCCCAAGATGCCTCCTCCAAGCTGATCCTGTACACGGCGGCCGATATTCAATGGGAGGAGGCCAGCGATCAGGTTCTGGACTTTCTGGCCTTCTGGAAAAAGATGAGAAGAGGCGTTTCTTCCACCTTGATCTTTGATTCCAAATTCACGACCTACCAACATCTTTCGCAGTTGAATGAGCAAGGAGTTAAGTTTATTACCCTTAGACGAAGGGGGAAAAAACTGATTGAGAATCTGGATAAGCTCAAACCCTGGGACAAGATCCATATCCCCCACGACAAACGGAAATACCCCAACCCTTTGGTTCATCAATCGGAGATTACCCTGGGGGATTACGAAGGAACCCTTCGACAGGTTATCATCAGGGGAAATGGCCGGGAAGAGCCGGCCTTCCTCATCTCCAATGATTTCAGTTCCCCGGTGGAGCGCCTGGTGGGAGATTATGCCAGAAGGTGGCGGGTCGAAAATGTGATTTCCGAAGCGGTTAAATTCTTCCATCTCAATGCCCTGTCGTCTCCTATTCTGGTCAAGGTCCACTTTGATGTTCTTATGACCATGATGGCTGATACCCTCTATAGTATGCTGGCACAAAAACTTAGAGGATTCGAACAATGTGATGCCCCAACAATTTATCGCCATTTCGTAAAAGGCAAAGGTACGGTTCGAATCAAAGGCGAGGAAATCCTGGTTACTTATCCACGACAAGCTCATAATCCTATTTTGCGTAATGTTCCTTGGCCCCGTCTTCCTCAGACCCTCTCCTGGCTCGATGGCGCCAAGTTAAATCTCGAGTTTAAATAATGACCTCAAAATCTTATATTGAAATGACGGTTAAGGCTCTGCGAAAATCGCTGTTAAAGGAACGAAATCGTACCCTTCCAGGATGTCCTTTTATCGCCTTTCCCAGCTTTCCATTCCTGTAGCCGACGAGAGAAAGGATTTAGTCGAGTCCGGGAAAAGGCTTGACAATATATTTAAAACTGGATATATTTATTACCGGTTAATGGCTTAATCGGTAATAAATATATCCAGGATTATTCAATGAAAGAGACGATCAAGTCCATCATCCTTGACTTCCAGGAGGTTCATCAACAGACTGGAGTCCCCCGACGCTTACGTATCGAAGCGGTGCCGGGAAAGGCTGCTGTCTGCATCGGTGTGCGCCGAGGCGGTAAGTCCACCTACCTGTTTCAAGTCATCCAGCGGCTTCTGGAGAGTGGAGTTTCGGTAAAAAATATTTTATACCTTAATTTCTTCGACGACCGTCTCCATAACCTTCGAGAGGACAATCTCGGGTTGATCAGCGAAGCCTACTTTTCGATTTATCCGGAGAAGAAAAATACCGAGACGGTTTATTGTTTTTTCGACGAAATCCAGGCTATTCCCGGCTGGGAGCCTTTCATGGACCGGCTCATGCGGACCGAGAAATGTCAGGTCTATCTCACGGGATCATCGTCGCAGATGCTTTCAAAGGAAATTGCCACTCAAATGCGCGGGCGGGCGTTGTCATGGGAGATGTTTCCCTTCTCGTTCAGAGAATTTCTGGATTACAAGGGTATCGAAAGCGTAGGTCCCCTATCGACTAAGAAGCGTCTCCTCATCCAGAGGGCCTTTGAAGAATACTGGGAAACCGGGGGCTTCCCCGAGGTTGCCGGCCTTAGCCGAATCTTAAGAATCAAGATCCATCAGGAATATTTTCACACCATAATGTTCAGGGACTTGATCGAGCGTCACGACATCTCCCATCCCAAGGCGGTGTCCGATCTCGCCCATTGGCTTGTGGACAGCACGGCCTCCATGTATTCTATCAATAGACTGACAGGATACCTGAAATCGTTGGGTCACAAGGCCCCCAAGTCGGCAGTGGCGGATTACCTGGAATGGTTTGAAGACGCCTATTTCCTCTTTACGGTGCGGCTATTCGACGCATCGCTAATGCGCAGTAACACTAATCCGAAAAAAATTTATTGCATTGATCACGCCCTGGTCAGTTCAGTGTCGTCTGGGATTCTGGTTAATTCCGGACATCTCCTGGAGAATCTCACCTTCACGGCCCTGCGTCGTCTTTATCCGGAGATCTTCTATTACAGAACGAAGATCGGCAAGGAGGTCGATTTCATCGTTTCGGGACAGAACCGCAAGCCGATGTTGTTCCAGGTGTGCGAGTCTCTGACCGGACCGCAGACCAGGAAGCGGGAGGTTGCGGCTCTGAGCGAAGCGATGGCCGAACTAAATCTCAAGACCGGAACCATTGTGACCCGGAACGATGTCGAACGGATTGATGGGGCCATTGAGGTGGTCCCCATATGGCGTTTTCTGCTTGATCTTCCGGAATTGACGGAGTAACTGCAATTAGCCACGGACCCACTCAGACGCACACGGACGATAAAAAATATTCATTAAATTCGATAAAATACCAGGAGGTCTCCTATGGAAAAGCCTGCTCCACAATGCGTAAAATGTACCGTCCTTCGATGCGGTGCTGAAGATAAGGACAAAAAAGTGCCGCCGTCCTGCCCGACGGAAAAATACCCGGGCCTGATCCGGGAGGTGACGGAGAAATACCGGCTGCCCGAGAACGAAGCGGTGAACAAGGGTTGGCAGGGTTTGATGGATAAGGTGCGCAACCCGGAAAGACCGAGAGAGATGTTTTCCTGGACCAGGGTGGATGAAATTATGGAATATGCCCGGATAAGGGGCATGAATAGAATTGGAATCGCCACCTGTTATGCCCTGATGCGCGAATCGAGATTTTTGTCCGACGTTCTCGAAAACAATAGATTCGAGGTGGTCTCCGTATCCTGTCTCTGCGGGGAGGTGCATCCCAAAGAGGTGGGCATGCCGGGCAATATTTTATGCAATCCCATCCTGCAGGCCGAGGTGCTCAACCGGGAGAAAACCGAGCTGAATATCATGGTCGGCCTCTGCCTGGGACACGACATCCTGTTTTTACGCAACTGTAAAGCGGAGACCACCCCCCTGGTGGTCAAGGACCGGGCCTTGGGCCATAACCCGGTAGCCGCCCTCTACCTCAGTCAGGGGTTTTTCAAGGACCGGTTTATCAGGAAATGAGATGTAAAATTTGAACCGAATAAATTGATAGGATTCAAAAATTGATGGTCTCGTAAAAAGTCGTCATTCCCGCGTAGGCGGGAATCCAGGTCATGAGTAACTAATTAAAATCACTGGATTCCCGTTTTCACGGGAATGACGCAAATGTACGCTTCAGGACTTTTTACGAAAGCATCAAATATCGATAGGCCGATATGAATACCGGACAAAAGAACCATTCATTCCTGAAGCTTTTTTGTATTGCGATTACCTGGGTATTCTTGCTGCAAGGCGGCAATGGCCTATGCTCTTTAACCAAACAATTCCATAATCCCAGCGCTGCCCAGATTGAGCTTGTTGTTCAAAAGCCATTAGGCGGCCATCTCAAAAATCCTAACCATCTTTTTTCGTTAAAACCAAACAAGGGTTTATTTTTCGGCCATTTAGAGATCCTTGATAAACACAGTGCCCGGCCTTTCATTGAATCATTTCGCTTCCTGGAGCAGTCGACGGACGATCAGCCAGTCCATACACCCACCCACCACCTACTGTCAATTCTTAAGAAAAAAAACCGTTGTCATCAATCCTCGGATAACGACCCTCTCCCTCACGAATTCTCCCTGTCATAGCTGATTATTACGATAAAACAGTTTTAAGTTGCAAGATGCAAGTTTCAAGCGTGAAAAACCTTGAACCCTGTACCTTGAACCTTGACCTTATTTTCATACTCCGTGGCACCCCACCCCCACACCTGCCCTCCTCCATCGGATGGGGAAGGTGTGGGAGGGAGGCAAGACGAAAGGGTGCCCGCTGCCCAGAGGAGAATGCCATGCTAACTAAACGCATAACGACATTGTTAGAAAGACTTTGCCAACGTCTTAACGGACAAACCATTGAAAATGATATGAGTCATTATAATCAGATACTTAATGAAATTAATCCATGTTGGAAAACTTTTCATGAGAAAACCGACATTCAACTGAAAGATATTTCCGGTCAATTGTCTTTTCGTGCCCGCCAGGAAGGCTCCTTGGACGATCTTTTGATAGAGGCCTTTGCCCTGGTGGCTGAAGTTGTCCGGCGCGTATTGGGGCTAAGGCCGTTTGATGTGCAACTCATCGGGGGCATTGTTCTTCATCAAGGAAAGCTGGCCGAGATGCAAACCGGGGAGGGCAAGACATTAACGGCCGTTTTCCCCGCCTTCCTCAATGCCCTTACGGGGAAAGGGGTTCATGTCCTGACCTTTAACGATTATCTGGCCCGCCGTGATGCCCGGTGGATGGGTCCGATTTATCATTTCCTGGGGCTTTCCGTGGGCCACGTCCAGGAAGGGATGAGTCCTGGTGAACGGCAAAAGGCCTATGTCTCGGATGTGACCTACCTCACGGCCAAAGAAGCAGGATTTGATTTTTTGCGGGACAGCCTTTGCTATAAGCCGGAAGAGTGTGTGCAACGACCATTCAACTTTGCCATTATCGATGAAGCCGATTCCATCTTGATCGACGAAGCCCGCATTCCCCTGATTATTGCCGGGGCTTCAGAGGAATTCATCCCAGAACCCTGTCGCCTGACGGATATTGCCCGAAGATTAACCCTCGGGGTTGATGTGGAATTCCATGACTCGGAGCGAAATATCTACTTGACCGATTCGGGGGTGGAACGTGTGGAAAAGCTCTTGGCATGCGGGGATCTTTATGCTTCTGAGAATACCGACCTCCTGCCCCAATTGAATTGTGCCCTTCATGCGGAATTACTGTTGCATCGGGACGTCGATTACATTGTTCGAAATGGAAAAATTGAGTTGGTGGATGAGTTCACCGGTCGCGTTGCCGATAAACGGCGCTGGCCGGACGGACTTCAGGCGGCCTTGGAGGCTAAAGAAAACGTCCCGACGCGGACCCACGGCCAGGTTCTCAATTCCATAACCCTACAGCACTTTTTACAATTATATCCTAAAATCTGCGGCATGACCGCTACGGCCCGGTCAGCCGAAGAAGAGTTTCGACAATTTTATAATCTCAGTATCGTTTCGATACCTCCCCATAGGCCTTGCATAAGAATCGACCATAAAGACCTTGTCTTCAGGACCAGAACGGAAAAACAGACTGCCCTAATCGCTGAGATCGTCAATGTCCATTGGACCCGGCGTCCCGTACTGGCAGGCACGCGAAGCGTAGCTGAATCGGCCGAGCTTGCCCAGGCCTTACAGGAACAGGGCATCAGGTGCGCGGTGCTCAATGCCAAAAACGATGAATACGAAGCCGGCATTATCGCCCGGGCCGGCAGGCTTGGGGCTGTAACCATATCGACGAATATGGCCGGACGGGGGACGGATATCCGGTTGGGTGAAGATGATGAAGTAGAAAAAGAGCAAGTCCTGGCCTTAGGCGGATTATATGTGATAGGAACAAACCGCCATGAAAGCCAAAGAATCGACATGCAGCTTCGCGGCCGGGCCGGGCGGCAGGGGGACCCCGGCTCTTCCCGCTTTTTTATCAGTCTGGAAGATGATTTGTTTGTCCGATATCGATTTAAGGACCTCCTCCCCTCTGGCATCTTAAGGGATCATCAACAGGGAGAAATTGAAAAAAAAGTTCTCCGGAGAGAAATAGACCGCATGCAGCGCATTATCGAAGGACAGAATCTGGAAATCAAAAAGACGCTTTTTAAATATTCGGACACCATCGAACAGCAACGCCGGATTATGTTTGATAAACGGTGTGAATTTCTGAATGACCATTTTGCATTGGAATTATTTATTTCGAGTTCGCCGGAGAAACGGCATGAATACCGATTACTGATTGACGACAACCACTTGAACCGCATGAGTCAAAAGATCCTGCTGCACTGCCTTGATGCCTCTTGGTCTCAGTACCTTGCCGATATGACTGAAATCCGGGAGGGCATCCACTTGCAACGGCTTGGCGGGCTGGAACCCTTTTTCGAATTTCAAAAATTGGCCGTTATCAGATTCAGTGATCTATTAAGAGCGGTGGAAATTAAAGCCGTTGAAATATTTAACACCATGAGAGTCACCGGAAAAAAAATTGCGCCTGCGGGACAGGCCCTGAAAAGGCCTTCGGCCACCTGGACGTACCTGATTAATGACGATCCCTTTGAAAATCTTCCCGGTCTGAAATTGATCAGGAATATCGGATTTTCAAGCGGGGCGGGCCTTATCTACAATTGGCCGTTTTTACTGCTGTATCTGTTGGTCGGGAAATTTAAAAAAACCAAGCCGGATAAAGAGTGATGGATTGGTAAAAAGCTTTTGGACGCCACATAGCGGCGCTGTATCAAGGAATAACTTATCCAAAAAAGGTTAAGTTATTTGGAAGTCCGCAAAAAGAGCCCATTTTCGTCATTCCCATGGGAACGGGAATCAAGTGTTTATTAATATTTACTGTAAAACAATAAAAAAATAACAATAAACGATATTTTTTTATTGACAAAAAATGGGCGTACCGGTAAATTGTCTTTCATTCCAGCAGAGGAGGAATTGGATTATGGAAAACACGCAACGGATCACAAAGGTCAGCCGCAACCTGAGGCGAATCTGCACGGGACTGATTTACGGACTGCCAATAGCCTGTGCCCTGTTCTGGATTTTCTTTAACCGGCTCTATGCCCTGATGCCGATGATACCTCTGCCGGTTCATGTCAAATCCGATCTAACTGCACTGACTCGTCTCCTGGCCTTTCTAGTTGATCTGATCCCTTTGGGTATCGTCATTTACGGCCTGCAAAAGCTCAGAAGCTTGTTTGGGCTTTATGAAAACCAATTGATATTCACAAAGCAAAACGTGGACTGTTTCCGCAGCCTGGGTCGGATTTTGATTTTCTGGGTCATCGGCGATGTAGTCAGAAACTCCCTGTTGACTGTCGTCCTGACACTGAACAACCCACCGGGCCAAAGAATGATCTCCTTCGGACTTTATTCTGCCGACTTCACCGGTATCTTCGTGGGCCTTGTCATACTGGTCATTTCCTGGGTAATGGACGAAGGCCGCAAGATTCAAGAAGATCAGGCTTTGATTATTTAAGGGGGGATATGGCCATCATCATTAACCTGGACGTCATGCTCGCCAAACGGAAAGTCAGATCGAAAGAGCTGGCCGAGTTTATTGGGATCACCGATCAGAATCTGTCGCTCATCAAAACGGGGAAGGTAAAAGGCATTCGTCTGTCTACCCTGAATGCCATTTGCAAGTACCTGGATTGCCAGCCGGGGGATATTCTGGAGTACCGGCCCGATCCTTAATGAGGGGTGCTCCCATTTTGTTGATGAGTTTTATTAAAATCAAGATCTCAACACAGCTCGGCCGGATGGGAAGGCAGCCTATCGATTTTCCGATTCATTGGAAGGAAATTGATTTGGTTATTAAGACAGAGAAAGCCTTATTCGTTCTGTTTTTGTTAGTGCTATTTTTCCTCTTAACCTTTGCAGGCCCGGCCTTTTCGGAAGAAAAGGAATCTCTGCCGGGTGCAGTGTTTTTGATCAGGAAAATCGGCAAAGACTGCAATGACGATTGCCGTGATAATTCCCTGTCGGCCCTTATGAATCTCTCACGATCAGGAGACCCGCAAAATGCGGAGTTTCATGGGAGAAGTTTATCTTCGAAGAAGGACAATCTGTTCAAGACAAACCATCACTTGGGATCAATTGGGGTCAGGGATCCAATGCTTCCCTCGATGAGTTCGGCGGCCCCCAGGCAGAGGTCTTCTCTGAAGCGCGGGCCGATGATTTGCACCGCTTGGGGCAATCCATCGACCAAACCGACCGGCACCACTACCGAGGGCAGCCCCAGCAGATTGACCGTCATATTGAGCCGGAAAGAAAGAATGACCTCTTGAAAGGACTCCCTGCTTAAAATGTCATATCCCACTTTGAAGGGTTGGATGGTATTGACCGGACCGAGCAGCAGCGGATGGTGTTCCTGGAACTGCGCCCACTCCCGGGCTATCCGGTTTCTCTCGGCCAGACTCTGCATGTAAGCCATAAGATTATTTTCAGGGAAAACCTCTATCCAATACTTCAAGAATTTCAAGGCGTCTGGTGACATATAGGATTCTATTTCAGGCCCCATCAGGGCCTGGAGTTCGGCGCCGGTTGCTTCGAGCCACCGATTCATGGCCTCCATGACGGAAGAGGGTTCCACTTCTTCGACCCTATAGCTGGCATCCATGAGCAAGCGAGCGGCTTTTCGTACCTTGTCGGCAATCGCCGGGTCTGTTCCTTGTCCTCCGGGATCCGTGGTTACGGCGATCCCTATTGGCCGGGGAAGGGTCGGTCCCTGCAAAGGCGCCGGCACCCACCGGGGATCACGGGCATCGGGACCGCTCATTTCTTTGAGAACGGCCTTGAGATCACGCACCTGCCTGGTTATAGGCCCTTGGACCATAAAAAGTTGAAGGGTGATTGCCGGCTCAGCGGGCATCAGGGATATGTGATCCGGAACCCGACCCAGGGTCGGCCGAACCGTTGCAGTCCCGCAGAATTGGGCCGGGCAGCGGAGAGATCCCCCATAATCATTACCGATGCCCAAGGGGACCATTCCGGTGGCCACTGCGACGGCATCGCCGCCGCTCGATCCACCCGGGGTGCGTGACGGGTCCCAGGGGTTCAAGGTCTTCCCCCATAACCGATTCCCGGTGTGGGTCTTAAACCTAAATCGGGGATGTTGGTTCTGCCGATCGGTATGGCCCCGGCCCTTTTGAGCTGCACCACATGGGGGGCATCCCTTGGAGGGAGGGCCTCCTTCATCATGGGGATACCGCAGGTGGTCGCTGATCCGACCAAATCGATGTTTTCCTTGATGGTCATGGGAACCCCGCATAGCGGTCCGACTTCGACTCCTTGAGCCAACTTTTGATCCGCCTCCTGGGCCAGGCGAAGAGCCTCTTCCCGTAGGACAACGGTTATGGCATTGACCTTTGGGTTGACCGCCTCTATGCGATGGAGATGGGCCTGGATCACCTCCCGACAGGAGAGTTCTTTATGGCGAACCGCCTGGGCGATTTCCAGAACCCCCAAACGCCAAATATCCGTTGTTTCCAATCTGCTCATGACTAATTCCTTAGGTAATAAGAGTCAAGACCATACTTAATCCCTTAGATAGGATTTAAGTTTTTTTAAAAAAATGTCGAAAATAATTGTGACAGGCAGGCTAAAAGAATCATTCACAAAAAGGAGCGGCATCATGAGCTTAAAATTAAAACTTCTTTCCATTCCCGGAATCTGCGTAATCGGCTTCATCATTTTCGGCTTGATTACCTGGAACACATTGAATGTGGTAAAAGTAAACGGAGCGTATTATGAAAAAATAGTGCTGGATAAAGACCTCATCGCGGACATCCTGCCGCCGCCTGAATACATCATTGAATCCCGCCTGCTGTTATATGAAATCATGGAGGAAAAGGACAATGGAAAGTTGAAGGATTTGTTTCAAAAGGTTAAAAACCTATCCGGGGAATTTGAAGAGCGACACGGGTTTTGGTTAAAAAATCTGCCTGATGGGAAATTGAAAGACCAAATGGTCGTAAAGTCCTATCAACCGGCCAAAGAATTCTTCCAAATTGTAAATCACGACTTTCTTCCGGCTATCCTGCAGGGTGACAGGGAGAAGGCCCAGAATTTAATAAGGGGTACCCTCAGCGTAAAATATCAGGAACACCGGCTGGCTATTGATGAGGTAGTCAAATTGGCCAATGAGCGATTTAAAAGGACAGAAGCGGAGGCTTCAACCACTATTCGCCAAAGGGGAATCTTTCTGATTGCTTTGGCCATTGCGATCATTGCCCTGTCGTTATCCCTGACCTGGTATTTTGTCGAGTTTCGGATTGTCCGGAAGATGGTCGGCATCATTGCCGGCCTTCAAAGCACGGCACAGCAGGTCGCCATGGTCTCCGCGGATGTTTCGTCAACCAGTCAACAACTTGCCCAAGGGGCCTCGGAGCAGGCCGCGGGTCTCGAAGAGACCTCTTCCTCGATTGAGGAGATGACTTCCATGACCAGACAGAATGCCGACAACGCCAATCAGGCCAATACCTTGATGGCAGAAACGAGTCGGGTTGTTGACGATGCCAATAACTCGATGTCGGATCTGACCGAGTCGATGAAAGAGATCTCCACAGCCAGTGAAGAGACGGCCAAGATCGTCAAGACGATTGATGAAATCGCTTTTCAAACCAATCTCCTGGCCTTGAATGCGGCAGTAGAGGCGGCCCGGGCCGGGGAGGCCGGTGCCGGATTTGCAGTGGTGGCCGATGAGGTAAGGAATTTGGCCATGCGGGCCGCAACGGCCGCCAGGAATACGGCAAATTTAATTGAAGATACCGTTAAAAAAATAAAGAACGGATCGAATACGGTTGCCAGGACCAACGAAGCCTTTGTCAAGGTGGCCTCAGGGGCCAGGAAGGTCGGTGAACTGGTGGGGGATATCTCGGCCGCTACCAGTGAACAGGATCAGGGTGTTAATCAAATCAACAAGGCCGTAGCAGAAATGGACAAGGTGGTTCAGAAAAATGCCGCCAGTGCCGAAGAATCGGCTTCCACGGCCGAAGAGATGACTACCCAGGCCGAGTCGTTGAAAGGCTTCGTTGGTGAACTGGTGGTGATTATGGGTGGAAATGGAATCGGCCAGGGGCCAAAACCCGGCAAGGATCCCCGTTTGGTCGGAGTCCACCGTTCCAACAGGGCGATTGAGCATCAGCCTGAAAAGAAGATAAAACAAACCCGGAAGGCAAAGGAAGTGAACCCAAGCCAGGTAATCCCTATGGATGCAGGGGATTTCCGGGATTTTTAGGGAAGGTCGGACCGATACAGAAGGAATGCCCCGCCTGATCAAACAAAAGGTGGCAGGACCGACGAATCAGGAAATTCCTGTTGATCTCTTCTTGATAAAATCCCTGATTCGGGCATTGGCCATTTCGGCCAGTCGGATGGGAAAAAGATTAAAGACATGAATGCCCCCGGGGTAGAGGGCCAGATCGGCCTCATTGCCGGCGGCGACCCAGCGGGAATACATAAAAAGGGAATCGTCCAGCAGAGGGTCAGGGGTGCCAACGGTAAAAAGGGCGCTTGGCAGGCCCTTCAGGTCGGCGTAGAGCGGGGATACCTCGGGATGGCGCCACTTTTCCCTGGGAGCGTAATTTTCATGAAACCATTCCATAGTCCTGGAGCGGTAGTCTACACTTATTGTCGCCACCTGACAGGCATTGGCTTTTTTTATTAGTCAGGGAGTATAAAATGGAGTGGATGGCGGGTCAAGAGAAAGGTGCTTTGCCCCTGGTTTTTTCCCCTTGATCTTTTCTTCGAGGTCTTTTTTCTGGAAAGCTATTCCCGACTTGGATCTGAGGAAAGGAAATTGATCGATAAGTCCGTGCGATTTCTTGCCAAAAATCCTCGACATCCATCCCTCCAAGTGCACAAAGCCAAAAACATTAAAGGCAAATATCCCCTTGGTGGGGAAGATGTGTATATCGCTTATGCCTCCAAGGATCTTAGGGTCACCTTTGAATATGGTCCGGAACCAGGGGTAATTGCCTTACGAAATTGCTTGGATTATTTCTTGACAAAAGGGATTCCTTTCCTGTAAATAGTTAACCAAATTATTTTTAACGGTTAACTACTGGAGGGTCCATTGGAAAATAGTATCGCCCTTTTGGGGGAAAAAGTTTTAGCCGGAGAATCCCTCAGTCAAACCGAAGCCGGGCGGTTGGCTGAACTGAACGGGCCGGAACAGATATTCGACCTTATTTTCTGGGCCAATAAAATCAGGCAGAAATATAAAGGTGCGACCGTCGATCTGTGCGCTATTATCAACGCCAAATCAGGGCGCTGTTCCGAAGACTGTACCTTTTGTGCCCAATCCGTAAGGTATCCCACCGAGGCCCCCCATTATCCTCTCATGGAGGTCGGAGAGCTGCTGGAAGCTGCTGAAAAGGCATATAAGAACCAGGCCGGGCGGTTTGGCATTGTGACCAGCGGGCGCTCCCTTTCCAAACCGGAGGAATTAGACCGGGTCTGCCAGGTTATTGCAACTCTGACTCGGGAAGGTAAAATCAGTCCCTGTGCTTCGCTGGGGCTTCTCACCCCGGAGATGGTCCAGGCCTTAAAACAGGCCGGTTTGGTTTCGTATCATCACAATATTGAAACAGCCTCCAGCTTTTATCCCTCCATCTGCACCACCCATCCTTTTGAAGCCAGGGCCAAGACCATTCAAACAGCCAGGGAGGCCGGCTGGCGTATCTGTTCCGGCGGTATCTTCGGCCTGGGCGAGACCATGAAACAGAGGATAGAGATGGCTTTTACCCTGAAGGCCTTGGGGGTGGATTCCGTTCCTGTGAATTTTTTAAACCCTATACCGGGCACGCCCCTGGAAAACCGTCCAACCCTGACCCCGCTTGAATGTTTACAGACCATCGCCTTGTTTCGCTTCTTACTACCCGAGGCCGATATCCGGACCTGCGGCGGCCGGGAAAAGGGGCTCCGCACATTGCAGCCCCTGATGTATCTGGCCGGTTGCAACGGGACGATGATCGGGAACTATTTGACTACCGAGGGCAGAAGCCCCCAGGTGGATGTCCAGGAGATCAGGGACCTGGGACTTGTACCGAGAGGTTAAGTTCGGAGTTCGGAGTTGAGAGTTCGGCGAAAAAAGCCGAAAACTCAAAGAAAGAAAAAATAATTAATATTGATTGCTGACATAAGAGGTTGCGATGAAAACCAATCCCCCCATTCCCGATACCCGAAACCTTACCGCCTGGGACCATCAATACCTCTGGCATCCCTTTACCCCCCAGCAATATTGGGAAAAGGAAAAGCCTCTGGTCATCCAGCGGGGCAAGGGCTATCGGCTTCAGGATACGGAAGGCCGCTGGTATATCGATGGGGTTTCCTCTCTCTGGGTGACGGTCCATGGCCACGGCCATCCAAAGTTGGATGGGGCCCTGAAGGCCCAGATCAACCGGATCAGCCATTCGACGTTATTAGGACTTGCCCATCCCCCAGCCGTTATCCTGGCCAAGGAACTGATCGGGATTGCACCCAAAGGCCTGAAAAGGGTCTTTTATTCGGACAGCGGCTCCACGGCCGTGGAGATCGCCCTCAAGATGGCCTTTCAATACTGGGCCAACCGGGGGAAGCCCCAAAAAAAATCCTTTATCTGCCTGGAAAATGCCTATCACGGGGACACGGTGGGGGCCGTCAGTGTGGGCGGGATCCCCCTTTTTCACCAGGTCTATCGACCCTTGCTTTTCAAGACCTATCAGGCCCCTTCCCCCTATTGTTACCGCTGTTCGTTAAAAAAAGATCCCGTCCGTTGTCAAATGGCCTGCCTGGACCGTCTGGGACAATTAATGGAAAGGCATAGGGAGGGGGTGGCGGCCTTTATTCTTGAACCCCTGGTCCAGGGTGCGGCCGGCATGATTGGTTATCCCGGCGGGTATTTAAAAAGGGTCCGGGAATTATGCACAAAACATAACATTCTCCTCATTGCCGATGAGGTGGCTGTGGGATTCGGCCGGACCGGGACCCTGTTTGCCTGTGAACAGGAAGGGATCAGTCCGGATTTGTTATGCCTCGGGAAAGGCCTGACCGGCGGCTACCTGCCCCTGGCCGCCACCCTGGCTACCGAAAAGATTTATCGGGCCTTTTTAGGCAAGGTGGAAGAGGCCAAAACCTTTTATCATGGCCACACCTACACCGGCAATCCCCTGGCCTGCGCCGTGGCCCTGGCCAATCTTGAATTGATGGGAAAAGAGACCTTTTTCCCCGAATTGCAAAAAAAGATCCGCTGGCTGGAACAGGCCCTCATCCCCTTCCGGGACCTTCCTCAAGTCGGAGAGGTACGGCAAAAGGGGTTTATGGTGGGCATTGAACTGGTTAAGGATAAAAAAACCAGGGGACCTTTTCCTGTGCAGGAAAGGATGGGCTATCAAGTCATTATGGAAGCCCGGAAACAGGGGATTATCATCCGGCCCCTGGGCGATGTGATCGTCCTGATGCCGCCCCTGACCATCTCCTTAAAAGGGTTAAAAGAGCTGGTGGCTGGGACCTTTCAGGCCATTAAAAAGATCACTTTTAACGATATTTGAAAATTTTTAAATCCAGGAGCCAGAATTCAGAATGAGGATGAATCCAAAGGGATTTTGGATTTATTCTGAATTCTGAATTCTGAATTCTCGGAATTTATGGTCTCTTCTTCTTTTATTCAGTTCTTTCAAAAAGAATTAAGCCGAATCAAAGGACAGAACCGCTTCCGGTCCTTACTGGTACTTGAAGGTCCTGTGGGACCGACCATCCGGATCAACGGCCGTTCCCTGCTCCTTTTTGCCTCCAATGATTATCTGGGCCTGGCCGCCCATCCCTTGATGATCCGAAAAACCAAAGAGGCGATAGAACAGTATGGAACAGGCATGGGGGCTTCCCGTCTGGTTTCGGGGAATCATCGTCTGCACCACCGGCTTGAGCAGGAGATGGCGGCCTTCAAAGAGAGCGAGGCGGCCCTGGTCTTTTCTTCCGGGTATCTGACCCACCTGGGCACTATCCCCGCTTTGGCCGGAGAGGATGACCTGATCTTCAGCGACTCCCTGAACCATGCCAGTATTGTCGATGCCTGCCGATTGAGCCGGGCCCAGGTCGTCATCTATCCCCATTTACAAATGGAGGTCCTGGAATCCAGGCTGCGCTCGGCCCAAAGAAAACCGGGCTCAAAAGTACTCATTGTTACCGACGGGGTCTTCAGCATGGACGGGGACCTGGCCCCCTTACCGGACTTACTCCGGTTGGCCAGGAAGTACGAGGCCCTGGTTTTAGTGGATGATGCCCACGCCACCGGTGTTCTGGGACCGGGTGGGAAGGGATCGGCTGCTTTTTGGAAAATGCCGGCGCAAGATCTATTAACCATGGGGACCTTCAGCAAAGCTTTGGGCTGTCTGGGTGGTTTTATCAGCGGTCCGGAAATCATGGTTGCTTTTTTAAGGAACAAGGCCCGAACCTTGATTTACTCTACGGCCCTGCCGCCTTCGGTTTGTGCTTCCGGATTGACCGCCCTGGGCATCCTTCAGGAAGAACCCTTATGGCTGGACCGGCTCCGGGAGAATATGGCCTATTTTCAAAAAGGATTGGAAACCTTAGGGATCGATCCCCAACCCTGTTCTGTCCCGATTTTTTCGATCATAACCGGCACAGAGGAAAAAACACTGGCTGTTTCCAAGGCCTTGTGGGAAGAAGGCATTTTTATTCCGGCCATCCGGCCTCCTACGGTCCCTGAGAACGAAAGCCGTTTGCGGATCAGTTTGATGGCTACGCACACCAAAGAACACCTGGATATCTTGTTGGATGCTTTGGGGAAGGTGTTTTAATAAGAAAAGTAGGTTCAAGGTCCAAGGTTTAAGGTCCAAGATCGGAAAAACAGGAGATAGGCAAGAGGCAAGAGGCTATAGGCTATAGGAAAAGAAAAATCCGAAAAATCTTTTTACTTATTGCCCATTGCCTATAGCCTATAGCCTTCTGCAGACCTGCTTTCATGCCCCGTAGCGCCCTTATGGGGCATGAGAGGTAGTTCGGAAATACGAATATTGAATATCGAATCATGAAGTCTGACGAGTGGAATCGATTGAAGGAAGGAATGGAATGAAAACCAATCAATTTAAAACCGCCGGCGGTCTTTTCATCACCGGCACGGATACCGGTGTTGGCAAGACTGTGGTGGCGGCCGGTTTAATCAAGGCCTTTAAAAGGCAGGGAATGGAGGTCGGCTATTTCAAACCGGTGGCCAGCGGGGCCGTTAGAACCCCTCGGGGGCTTATAGCCCCGGATGTGGATTTCGTCCGAAAAACCACCGGTATAGATGATCCCCTTGATCGGATCAACCCGGTCTGCCTGGTGCCACCCCTGGCTCCGCTGACAGCAGCAGAAATAACCCGGACTGACTGGAAGCTCCGGACGATCATTCAAAAATTTCAACTCCTTCAAAAACGATATCCCTTCCTGGTTGTCGAAGGGGTGGGCGGGATATTGGTTCCCTTGAAAAAAAAGGTTCTGGTGATCGACCTGATTGAAAAATTGCGGTTGCCGACGCTGGTGGTGGCCAGACCGTCATTAGGGACCATCAATCATACCCTGATGACCCTTTTTCTATTAAAGCAAAGGGGCCTGCCGGTCCTTGGATTTCTTTTTAATGGCCGGAAAGGAAGGCCCGGACTGGCGGAGAAGACGGCCCCGGCGGTGATTTCCGGGATTTCCGGTGTGCCTTATTGGGGGAGCCTGCCTTTTGATTCCAGGGTCTCTGAAACAGCCTTTAATCTTGGCTCCATGCCCGGGAAGCTGGCCGGCTTACTACCCGAAAATTTCCTGGTCCGGCCTCATACTCCATGGAGGCGTTAAAAACAGGAAATATCGAATCTTGAATATCGAATCCTGAATGTCGAAGGAAGGTAAAGCGATTACTTCATTAGTCATATTATTTCTGCCTTTTTCAAATTCCGCAATCCGCAATCCGAAATCCGAAATCGTACAGGCTTATAATTGTTCCACCAGGGCTACCATGTCGCGCACAGCCAGGTCCAACCCCACATAGATTGCCCGGGCTATGATACTATGGCCGATGCTGTATTCCTCGATTTCTTCCAGACCCTGAAACCGTTTAATATTGGTGTAATTAAGCCCGTGTCCGGCGCTGACCTTCATCCCCAGTTGAACACCCAACTGGGCGCCATTTACAATGCGCTCAAAAAGCCGCATGGCCTCGGATTCTTTTTTGGCCTCGGCATAATGACCGGTATGGAGTTCGATAATGTCAGCCCCTATTTCACTGGAGGCCCGGATCTGAGCCGGATCGGCATCCACAAACAGGCTTACGGCTATCTTCCCCTTGTGCAACCGGCGGACCGTTTCTTTCAGGCTTTTCTGCTGTCCCCGAACGTCGAGTCCCCCTTCGGTGGTCAACTCCTGTCTCTTTTCCGGGACGAGGGTAACCATCGGAGGACGGACTTTCAGGGCGATCCTTATGATTTCTTCGGCTGCGGCCATTTCCAAATTCAATTTGGTTTTGATGGTTTCTTTCAATATGAAAAGATCGCGATCCTGAATATGCCTCCGATCCTCGCGCAGGTGAACGATAATCCCTTCGGCCCCGGCCAGTTCGGCTATGCCGGCGGCTATGACCGGGTCGGGTTCATTAATCTTTCTGGCCTGGCGGACCGTAGCCACGTGATCCACATTAACGGCCAAACGGGGAACTTGCATGCTTCTTTCCTCCTTTTTATTCACCTCGATACGGTTGATTATTTCTTCGGTTTTGGCCTCCATCCTTCGGGCCTCGTACCGGGAGCCTTCGTGATCATAGCCCATCAGATGTAAAAGACCATGGATCAGCAAAAAGCGGATCCGGTCGGCCAGGGAAATCCCTGCTTCCCCAGCCTCTCTCAGGGCGGTTTCGGTGGAAATGACCACATCTCCCCAGAGAAGGGGACTCACCTCCGGATAGAGGCCTTCTTTCATGGGAAAGGCCAGGACATTGGTCGGGCCTTTCCTGTCGAGGTACTTCCGGTTATACCGGGCCATTTCCCGGTCTTCGACAAAAAGAAGGCTGACTTCCCCCTCAGGGGTTTCCCAGGAGTCTAAGATCTGGCGGCAGATTTTCCGGATCTCGGCCTGGTCTATCAAATTCTGTCGATTGTTTATCTGTAGTTCCATCGGTTTTTTTCCTGGTTGTTCCACCCTTAACGGGAGACCCGGGATATTCGATCCGGTGATGGAAGATCCCGTTCAGAATTTTATTGAAACTTACGGCGATGAGAGAAAGGTCCTTTAAAGTCAAGTCGCATTCATCTAATTGCCCGTCGGAAATGGCGTTCTGAATGATCTTTTGCACCAGACCCTGAATACGGGCCGGAGCGGGGTCCACCAGGGTTCTGGAGGCGGCTTCAATAGAATCGGCCAGCATAACCAGACCGGCCTCCCGGGTCTGGGGTTTCGGACCGGGGTACCGGAAATCCTCCATGGATACCTGACTCACGTCCCCGCCTTTGATTTCCACGGCTTTTTGATAGAAGAAGGAAATGAGTCCGGTTCCATGGTGCTGGCTGATGATTTCCACGATGGGGGCCTCCAGTTTCTCCTGAAAAGCCAATTCGACTCCGTCTTTAACATGTCCGATCAGGATCAAGCTGCTCATGGAAGGGGCCAGTTTTTCGTGTTTGTTTTCATAACCGGTCTGGTTTTCGATGAAATAGAGGGGTTTTTGGATTTTTCCGATGTCATGATAATAGGCGCTGACCCTGGCCAGGAGGGCATTGGCCCCAATCGCTTCGGCGGCCGCTTCCACCATATTGCCGACGATGATGCTGTGATGATAGGTGCCCGGGGCCCGCACCATCAACTCCCGTAACAGAGGCTGGTCCATATTGGCCCGCTCCATCAGTTTCATGTCCGTCGTATACCCGAATATTTTTTCAATCAAGGGGCTGAATCCGGTTACGACTATGCCGGTGACGATCCCTCCTGAAAAACCGAAAAAAAGATTAACCGGTGTTTCGATGTGGATCAATTTCCCATGGATCAATTGGAGGGCCAGAACGCCGGCCATATTAATCAGGCCCAGGATAAACCCCATCCGTATCAGGTCCCAGCGGGTATTGCAGATGCGCCGGGCCTGTGAGGACCAGAGTCCGGCAACGGCAAAATAGAGGGCCAGTTCAGGATTCCCTTCCCAGAATAAAATCGCCAAAAAGGCTTGCACCAGACCGAACAAGAGGGCCGGCCAGGGACCTAAGACCAGACTGGTCATCATCGAAGCAGCGGCTATCGGCATGGCTAAAAGGACCCCATAAGGACTGAGCCAGGGGAAACCAGCCGCCAATATACGGGCCAAAAAATCAGCGGTCCGGATACCGAGAAAAGATATGGCTAATAAAGAAGTTAAAAAGATCAGATCTTTAAGATCCCCGGAAAGAACCAGACCGCCCTGGGTGGCAGCCAGATAAACCATATAGATGAACAAACCCCAGATCAGGGCCAGACCCAGGGAGTTCAACAGGGCTTCAACCC
Organism: Deltaproteobacteria bacterium; assembly: GCA_016219225.1. Taxonomy (NCBI): domain Bacteria; kingdom Pseudomonadati; phylum Myxococcota; class Myxococcia; species Deltaproteobacteria bacterium. The sequence continues at coordinate 4,325 of JACRBX010000261.1, read as the reverse complement.
CTTTCATGGTTTGCGTCCCCATCCGGATCTTGGTCAGTTGAGCCTCCGAAATCCTTTCCCCTTCCCGAACCAGAACATCCCCTTTTTTTATCTGGAAAAAAACAGGGCGGATCTTGGCGACCGCCCTGTTGATACGCTCCTCGGTTTCTGTTTTATTAAAAAATAAATTGGGAACGATCAGTTTTTGGGCCAAACCGACCGTCACCGGACGCAAGGCCCTTTTTTTGCCCACCAGAAGAAAGGCCGCCCTTTTTTCTATGCGATCCCGGGCCTCATCCAGGTCCGGAAAACGTTCGATCTCATGAATTTGAAATTCCTGTTTTGAAGGTAATTTCCGAACGATAATCCCTTTCCCCTGTTCATTCATCAGGGCCAGCTTGCTGCTCACCACCCCGACGGTCAGCACCGATTGAACCAATTGAATCAGGCCGATCTCGAAGGATTCCGAAAAACGTTCTTTTATTAAGGCGTCCAGCTCAACCGGTGTCAGCTCGATCCCCCAGATTTTTTCTAATTGGAGTCGTTCTTTTTTCCCTTTTCCCTCGGATCCGGGTATTTGTTTCTTTAAATCTTCTCTCAGGGTTTCAAACCCCAGGTGAATCTTGCTTTGTAACTCCGAACCGGTCTTCTCATTAAAATCATAAACGGACAACAACGATTCTCTGATTTCCTGTCTTCTCAGATCGGTGGCGATCTTGTCTTCCATCAGGATATCTTGAGAGGCCTTGATATCGAAGTCGGCCACCTCACCCAGCCGGTAGGTTTTTGAAGGGATAAAGAGACTGGGGGCGTTGATCAAAATAATAAACAGACAAAGCAGAAACAGGAGAAAGAATTTTTCCTGAAGCAGGGAAAGAAAATATTTCCAGGATTTATTCAGAGTCTCCTTTAGAGTAACTTTTTTGGTCTCCCCTAACCGGGAAATCCTGGAGGGTTTTTTCTTGAGGTCTTTTTCGGATTTTTCCATGAGGATTTTTTAAAGGCGTTCCTTCAGGATCCGTCTTTTCTCCTCCAGTTCTTCGTAGGCCTTGATAATTTTCTGGACCAGAGGATGGCGAATGACATCTTTTTTGCTGAAATAGATAAAGGCGATATCCTCCACCCCAACGAGGAGTTGTTGGGCCTCGACCAATCCCGAGGTCTTGCCTTCCGGCAGGTCGATCTGAGTGATATCCCCGGTGATAACAGCCTTGGAGCTGAAACCTAACCGGGTTAAAAACATCTTCATCTGTTCCGAGGTCGTGTTTTGGGCCTCATCCAATATGACAAACGAATCGTTCAGTGTCCGGCCGCGCATAAAGGCCAAAGGGGCTACTTCGATAATTCCCCGTTGAACCAACTTGGTGGCCTTCTCAAAATTCATCATGTCATGCAGGGCGTCATATAAAGGGCGAAGATAGGGATTTACTTTTTCATAAAGATCCCCGGGAAGAAACCCCAACTTCTCCCCGGCCTCAACCGCCGGGCGGGCCAGTACGATACGGATCACCTCATTTTTCATCAGAGCGGAAATGGCCATGGACATGGCCAGATAGGTTTTGCCGGTGCCGGCCGGGCCGATACCGAAAACGATGTCATATTTCCGGATGGCTTCAATATATTCCTTCTGGTTTTGCGTCTTGGGGGTAATAACCCGTTTCTGGGAGGTCACATAAACCGCATCCAAAAAAACTTCCTGGAGGCCGGCCTCATGATTCTCCTTGAGAAAACGGATCGCAAAATCGATATCATTGTCATAAAGGGGATACCCTTTTTTTAAGAGCCCATACAATTCGGAAAATAGTCTGCGGGCTAAAAAGACATCAGGCTCTTCCCCCCGGATCTGGAGGGTATTCCCTTTGGTGGAAATCCGAAGCCCCAGCCGTTGTTCCACCAATCGGATGTGCTGGTTATGTTCCCCGAACAGGCTTTGAGCCAATTGATTATTGTCAAAGCTCATCCGCTCCTGGGTTTGGTCTTCTGTGGGTTCAAAATCCAAGGTGGTTTGGTGAGTTCCTTCCCATAAAATTAATAAGGTATTATATCATATTTTCCATAAAGGGGGATTTTTTTCCATTTTTCTATTCCCTTGACTAATTCCCGGTCCTCTGCTACCAAAGTACCAAAGATAAATGAAAATTATCTGTTGCGAGTTGCGGGTTGCGGGTTACGAGTCATCAGAGGAAACTATACTTTCTTAACCCGTAACCCGTAACCCGTAACCCGTAACCCGTAACCTATGATGGTGTTTATCTTAAAGATTAAACCCTTAGAATAAGCTTAGCAGAATTTATTACAGCGTCATGAACATTCTGGACATCGGGATCCTTATTATTGTCGCCCTGACCACCTTCCGGGGTTTTTTCAGAGGGATTATACAAGAAGCAGCCACCCTTTTCGGGATCATCGCCAGCTTTTTTCTGGCCTCCTTCTATTATAAAGAACTGGCCTCCTGGCTGAGCCGTTACTATCCCCATCATAGCCTCCTGGCAGGGATTTTTTGCTTTATTTTAATCTTTGTCCTCAGTTTTTTTTTGTTTCATTTTTTTGCTATTATAATCAGAAAGGCGGTCCACCTGGCTTTGTTAGGGTGGTTGGACCGGGTTTTGGGAGGCCTCTTCGGTCTGATCAAAGGGGCGGTCATTGTCTTTTTCCTGGTTACACTCCTTACCCTTTTTAGCCCGAAAAGTTCTCCTTTAGTCAAAGATTCCCGTTTTTTTCCTGCCATCCAGACGGTTAATGAAAAATTGGCCCTCTTGATTCCGTTTAAGATAAAAAATGACTATATGAATAAAAAAAAGGAGCTTCAGGAATATTGGACCGGCAAAAAAAGAACCATCAAAAAAATGCAAAAGGTTCCCGGGGATGAATAAACAGGCCGAGAGTTTGAAAACCCTAAAGGATCTCAGAGAACTCATGGATCGGTTGCGAGGTGAAAACGGTTGTCCCTGGGACCGGAAACAAAGTGCCGAGACCCTTAAGATCTATCTGCTGGAGGAAGCCTATGAACTGGCCGATGCCCTGGACCGGAAGGACCAGGCGGAAGTCAAAGAAGAATTGGGGGACCTCCTGTTCCAGATCGTTTTCCTGAGCAGGGTTTTTGAAGAGCAGGGAGATTTTGATTTGGACCAGGTCATAGATACCATTTATCAGAAGATGGTGCGCCGTCATCCCCATATCTTCGGAGATAAAAATTGGGAAAATGCCGAACAGGTCGTGCAAGGCTGGCAAAATATCAAGGCCGGGGAGAAAGAAGGGCAGGATCCCTTTGAGTCCATTCCGGTTGATGTGCCTTCTTTACTGAAGGCCCATCGGATTTCTCAAAGGGCCGCCGGTTTGGGGTTTGAATGGCCTCATATTAATGGTGTCCTGGAAAAGGTTCGAGAGGAATTGAAGGAATTGGAAGAGGCCATCGGGGAAAAAGATTTGACAGCGGCAGGAGAAGAGTTGGGGGATCTGTTGTTCACCCTGGTTAACGTGGGACGATTCTTGGGGGTCCCGGCGGAAAACGCCCTGCGAAAAACTAATCAAAAATTTTTAAGGCGTTTTCGATCTATGATGACCGAACCGCATTTCAAGGATAAGGGTGCTTTCTCCCTCTCTCTTGATGAATGGCAAGTATTATGGGCCAGAACAAAGGAATTTGAGGAGTCATCGTAACCTGAGCGAAGCAGGGGGAATGGTCTATTCAAACAGATCGCTAACGGGTTTATGGGGTCGATCCTTTGGAATCCTTGTTGATTTCTTTAGGGTTGGCGGGATCTTCTTTTTCCCCCTCCCCACTGATACTGCTTTTAAATTCCCGGATACTTTTCCCCAGTCCCTTGCCGATTTCAGGCAATTTTTTGGCCCCGAAGATGAACATGGCGATGCCCAAAATTATTATCAATTCTTGTGTTCCTAAACCGAACATCGGATCTCCTTGTTTGATTTTTATGGGTTGCTCTCCTGGTTTTTTCAAGCCAGGCTGCTTTTAAATGTCTACTGATGGGGTTTTCTCAGAGACCGCCGGGTTCTTAATGCCGCGAGGCCCAGGGTCACCCCGAGAATACCCATGACCAGATAAGTCAGGCCGAGAAAAAAGGCATGCCCTACATCCCAGGGTACATCCCAGGGAAGGATACTCCAAATGCTGTGGGTAGTAAGAGGTCCCGTGACGATAACCTCCTGAAATATTTATAGACACTTCCTTTCTAACAGAAATGGAGGGGTCTGTCAACTTTTTCTTGACAGAATAACTCGGTTTGATTATATGAAAATACCAATGGGCTTTTAATATGAAAATAGTATCCGTCTTCCAAGGAGCCTATTTTCATGCTTCGTGGTGCCATGCCCCAAAAGGCGGG
>JACRBX010000260.1 GCA_016219225.1 Deltaproteobacteria bacterium | reverse complement strand
AATCCAGTGATTCTAAAAGGTTTGGGAAAAGCCCTGGACCCCGGCTTTCGCCGGGGTGACGGCTACGCGGGTTTTGGTTTTTGTTTGTGAGCCCCTTTGAGGGGCTTAAATATTCAAGCCTCCGGCTTTGCCGGAGGTCGTGTGACGGTAATCAACGATTTCAACATTTTGATTTGACGGCGGAATACGTAAAGTTTCAAGGAAGTTTGCGGCATTGAGCATTTTCAGCTTTATCACCGCAGTTCGCTGGATCGCTTGGGGCAATTTAGTAGAAAATCGCCCAAAGAACAGCTTCTCGGTTTCCATGCATTTGAAACTTTTAATCATAAAAAATAGATTATCCCAAAAAGATATTATCGTCAAGGGATATTAACAAAGGAAATAATGAACCGGGAGGGTGAAGTGGGTCAGTGGTTCGGGGTTTTGCCATAGAACTGGGAAAGCAGGGGGACGACAGGGAAAGAATTTTCGGAGGCGCGCTATGATACCCAAACAGACATGTCCCTGGCCGGCCGGCGACCTATTGATGAACCGGTACCACGACGAGGAATGGGGCGAGCCGGTGCATGACGAGGGAAAACTTTTCGAGTTTCTTATACTCGAAGGGTTCCAGGCCGGCTTAAGCTGGCTGACCATTCTGAGGAAAAGAGAAAATTTCCGCAAGGCCTTCGACGGCTTCGACTTCAATAAAATTGCCAAATACGGCAAGCGAAAGATCCATGCGCTTTTAAAGGATGAAGGGATAATAAGAAACAGGTTGAAGATCGAGGGGGCGGTGGCCAATGCCAGGGCCTTTTTACAGGTGAGGGAAGAATTCGGGACATTCGACCGGTATATCTGGGGTTTCGTGGAGGGCAAACCGATACAGAATCATTTCAAATCTCTGGCAGAACTTCCCGCGAGAACAGAACTTTCCGATCTGATCAGCAAAGACCTTAAGAAAAGGGGATTTAAATTCGTCGGCTCAACGATCGTCTACGCCCACATGCAGGCTACCGGAATGGTAAACGATCACGTGGTGGATTGTTTCCGGCATAAGGAATTGAATCGTTTTATTCAACCACACAAGGATCGTACTGATGCGGCGGTCACGGAAAAAGGAGACAAATCATGAGGGTTAAAACAAATACCGTTCGAGACGGCAGCAGGTTTAGATGCAGGCCCGTTACAAAACATTTGGTGTGCCTGGCCGTCGGCCTGCTATTCCTGCTCTTGACCTCTGGAGCGCTACAAGCACAATTAGAATGGCCCCGGGTAGTCCTTTCCAAAGATGGTAGCCCGATCTCCTATGAGATCCATGGTTCCGGAGAACCGACTCTGGTTTTCGTACATGGCTGGAGCTGCGACGCCCGTTACTGGCGTGCCCAGGTGCCCTATTTCTCTAAAAAGCATCGTATAGTCCTTCTTGATCTTGCAGGCCATGGCCACTCAGGAACGGCACGCAGGCGATATACCATGGGGGCTTTTGGAGAGGATGTCTGTGCCGTGACGGAAGCTGCAGGCGGTCAGAAAGTCATTCTGATCGGTCATTCCATGGGAGGCTCGGTGATTGCGGAGGCTGCCCGGCTCATGCCGAATCGTGTAATTGGTTTGATCGGTATAGATACCCTGGTAAACATAGAATACCCGATGACCCGCAAAGAACTCAAGAAGGTGATGGCTCCTTTAAGGAAAAATTTTAGAGCGGCAAGCCGGCAGTTCGTAGGAAAGATGATCGCCCCCCAAACCGATCCGCAACTTCGCGAGTGGATTCTTTCAGATATTTCGGCGGCGCCGCCACTTGTTGCAATAAGTGCAATGAACGAAATGATGACCCAATACATCACAGGGGAGGCAGCTAAAGTCTTCGAAAAAATCCGCGTTCCCGTTCTATCCGTAAACGGCGATCTGTGGCCCATCAACTATGAGGCAAATCGGAGACACATGTTTTCTTACGATGCCATTGTTCTGAAGGAAGCGGATCATTTCTTGATGATGGATCGTCCGGAAGAATTCAACCCGGCCTTGGAAAAAGCAATCCTTAGGCTTTTGGAAAATTCGGGACAAATAAATTAAAGCCGGTGGTTGGCTGATTCTTTTATGTTTCACACTGCATCGACAAAATATTGCCTGTTGTTTCGTATTTTGCAGCCATATATAAAACCGAACTGAGTATCATACGCATTGCCAAACTCATTATCAGGGAGATCAGAGTAGATACCGGGCTCAACTGATCGGAGGGTGATATTTTCCAGTAACAAGGCCGACAAGTCATTTTCATTAAATGCTGCCATATCATTTTTCTCATTATTTTCCGGCGAACGGACTCTTCAGCGGCCGCGGTTTTTTGCGGTCCGCTGGAAGAGATGGTTCGGTGCCTTTTGATATTCAAGAGTGCCGAAGATACCTTCGGCAGCAGTTCACCCATTGTCCCCATTTATGATGATTGTATAACTTTCTGTCGTGCGAAGGTGCAAATCTCCGCAAGCGCCCGTTTAGCCTCTGGAAACCACGGGGATAGGATAGGAAATGCATGGACCATTTTAGGCCACTCCCGTAGGGTCACTTCCACTCCCTGCTCCTGAGCCTTTCTTGCGACATTGCGACAATCGTCCAAATGAATCTCATGAGTCCCGACACAAATAAAAAGCGGTGGCAGGCCTTCATAGTTCCCCATCTGGGGTGAAAGCAACGGTAATGTGGGATCATTATTGCCGATGTAGTAGGCTGTCCACACATCCCAGGAACCTTCAGGCGCGATATCCTTCTTTGCATTCGTACGAAATGAATTGGCCTCGCATCGTAAATCCGTAACCGGCGAGATCGCAAAGGCCGCTGATGGCATATTTATCTTTTTTTCCTTTAATGCCAAAAGCAAGGAGAGGGTTAATGTCCCCCCTGCTGATTCGCCTCCTACTGCAATATCTTCTGGTGCATAGCCTTGGTGTAGGAGCCATTGATAGGCCAAAACGCAGTCTTCCAGTGCTGCCGGAAATGGATGCTCCGGTGCTAACCGGTAATTGAAAACCAGGGATTTCAGTTGACTGCCCAAGGCAAATTTCGCCACATGCATCCGATGTGTTTGCACCGAACCAGAGATGAATCCACCACCATGGATGTACAGCAAGGCCTTCCCCTTTTCGCCCTGTTCTGGAACAATCCACTCTGCCTCCATATGCTCAATTTGAGCTATTTCCGTCCGGACACCCTTGGGCATTTTCATCTTAGCCGTCACTTTGTCCACACTTTTCCGAAAGGCAGCCACTGAAAAGTCCTCATCAACCACTTCCGGCTTTAACTTCATTTTGAACAAATGCCGATTTCTCAGCAACCAGATCATTATTGTGCTTTGTATACTTTGCATGAAGGCTCCGTCCTCGTGAGAAAAGCACCGAACTTTTGAATCACCGGCGATGCGCGGCTTTATCGCGCAGCGTCCGGTGGAATGATGGGTTGGGCAGCACATTAGCTCCGATAGTCTTCAAAGCCTCGGCTCGCCGCAACAATTGCATTTGCAATATCAGCAGGGGCCGCATTGCCACGTGGGGAAAGAAAAACCGTGTGCACCTTAATGGCAAGTACCGCGATAGTCGTGGGCTCGCTTGGCGCACGACCGCCCGGAAATGCACCAGGATGTTTTTGGATAAAATTCGCTGCGCTCCTTATAGCTTTGAGGTGTTGTTGACCGTCTTCTGACAAGAAGGAAAAGCGCCACGCTTGCACTCTCTCATTGATTCGTTCATTCCACTTCCCGTCAATACGCAAACCCGCTGCGGCTATGACGCGACAATCAAATGTACGTCAAGTGGATGGACGACTTGAGTAGATTGAGCAGTTTCCAATCTTTAGCATTGGACAAAGGCCTACAGCAAGATAGCCCATGACAGCGTGCCCCTTTGGCATTCCCGGTGCGCAATGCAAGAACTGTTTTGGGATAGCCGAATGGGCGGACTGATCTGACGGAGTTAGGTGAACGAAACGCCCCGCGCTACAGCACCCCCGGCACTCGCCGCAGGGAACGTCCATTGCCTCTCCAGCCTTGAAGGAAAGGAGAATGCTTCGAAGCCAAGCTTCAAAATTTCCTGCATCGACGTTCAGTGAGGCTGTCATGATTGATATTGCATGCATCGTGTCTGTGAAACACAACGACGAACTCAGCCGACGCGGCTGTTTGCGGTCGGCTGGAGTGAAAGGTTCGTAACATTCCGCTTTTCCATGATTTTTTCTGGAAATTCTGGCTCTCGGAAACCGTACTTTCTATAAAGCTCATGGGCATCTTTGGTATCAAGACGCCAGAACCGGATATCTTTAAAATCTTGGTCGTTCACAATGTGCTCAACAAACCATTTTCCCAGACCACGTTTCCGATGTCCTTCCAAAATAAATAGATCCAACAAATATGCGAATATGGTGAAATCAGATACAACTCTTGCAAATCCAGCCAATTGATTGTCTTTGTCATATATGCCGAAGCATAATGAATTCTCGATGCTTTTACGTACGGTTTCAATTGTCCGGCCTTGTCCCCAATAAGATCTGTTGCATAAATAGTCATGAATAGTGGGAATATCGAGCCTCGCTTTATCGGTGGATATCACATAACCATCAATCACGGAGAATTGCCTTTCATTTACGAACGACGCTAATCAGCCGCGCGGCTTTTTGCGTCGGCTGCATTTGCCTGGTTAGCTCTTGTCACATTAAAACAATGACTTTAGCCATTCTGCAACTTTTCCCAAAATACCAAAGAACGATCTAAGCAAAAAGATCAAAGATATGATGAGCATTACTATCACTGGGAGCGAACAATTCCTTCTAAAATAAATTAACGGGTCTTTCTCAATGGTTCTTATCAACTTACTCGTTTTGTGATCATATTTCTTAACATCTTCAAAGGATGCTCTTTGTATAAGCTCATCTTTATCCTTACTAGTTGATATCGATATTTTGGAGCCATTTCCAGTCTGAATATTGGTAGAGGAGTGTCCAGCCGATATATTTTGCTCATTTTTTCTTTTAAGAAAAAGCATCCCTAATACACCTCCAATTATGGCCACACCAACACCACTAAAAATCCATTCCTTATTTTCGATAATAAATTCAATCATAATTTACATAGCTAACATAGTATTATGCCTCAAAAATAGCATCCCTATTTCACGCACTCCTGGATGCTATGCCTCAGAAAAATGTCTTAACAGCCCATAAACATTATGCCAATATGAGGCATATGATCCAATTACGGGAGGGATGATATGCCTCAAACGACTCGTCGAGGCGAGTCGCCGCTGAATCCCCGGTCGCGCTGGCCTGAAGGATACCTCTCCGTGCTGCGGGAAGCCGGGGCACAGGAGAAAACCATCCCGCACGGTGTGGCGTGGGTACGCCGGTTCTTTGCAAAGCCTCCTGACCGCAGGCGCAGGGACCTGGGTCGAACCATTTGTAGGATTATTTGTAATGTTAGTACAATAAAATCAATTTCTTAGGGGAATGTCAATAGAAAAATGATAACACCCAAAAAGTCCTTCAAATGGTTCCCTTGTTCTTTCCCGGATAGCGCCTGAGCTTTCTTCTCGTAAGCGATTACCAACCCTTACTTCTTAAAAAATCGACCTTTCAGATGGGGCTACATTGTCAAGAAAAAACAAAGACCAAATTAAAAGCATGCCTAAGATTAATACTACAGCGACACTTTTTTTGTCATTCCCGAATATCTTTATCGGGAAGCCAGGTTTTTCAAAAAAATGGATAACATATTTTTCAAGGGCCTGAATTGATACAAAAAAAATATTATTTGGGCGGCTAAGATTAGAGTGCCTTATTTTTTGACTTTAAGGCTGCCACGATCTTTTCCGGGGTGATGGGCAAATCTTTAATGCGCACGCCGATGGCGTCAAAGACAGCGTTGGCGATGGCCGGGGCCGTGGGCACACAACCCGGCTCCCCGATCCCTTTGGCCCCGAAAGGGCCGTCCTGGTCATTGGTTTCGACGACGATCGTCTTGATGGGAATCCGGTCCTTGCAGGTCAAAAGCTTATAATCCCGGAAATTGGGGTTCATGACTTCCCCTTTGTGGATGATGAGCTGTTCGGTCAGGGCATAGCCGACCCCCATGGTTACCCCGCCATAGACCTGGCCTTCCAGGAGCATGGGATTGATGGCCCGGCCCACATCATGGGCGGCCACATAATTCAGGATCTTCACCTTGCCGCTTTCTTCATCGACCTCGACTTCCACGCCGTGGGCTCCGAAGGCATAGGTCATCGATAGATTGCCTTTGAACTCCCGGTCCAGGTTTTCATTGGCCGGATCATAAAAATATTCGGCCATGATCATCTGCCCTTGATTACTGTAATGGGCCTTGCGTAAGATCTTTTCAAGAGGCAGGAAACGGTCCGGATTCCCCTGGACAAAAACCTTCCGGTCTTTCATCCCCAGATCCTTCCTGTTCACTTCCAGTTCCAGGGCCGCCAGGGTCAGGATCTGTTCCTTTATCTTTTGGGCCGCACCCAAGGCGGCATTACCGGCCACAAAGGTCGTCCGGCTGGCATGGGCCCCTACATCCCAGGGGCAGACATCGGTATCGTTGTTGATGATATTGACATCAGCGGTCCGAATCCCCAGCTCTTCGGCCACGATCTGGGCAATGACCGTATCCGATCCCTGCCCCATTTCCGTGGCCCCGGTAAAGACATCCACCCGGCCGAAGTCATCCATCTTGATGATGGCGCCGCACCCATCAGATTTATAAACACGGGCGCCGCCGCCCACATGGATTAAGGAGGCCATCCCCACCCCCCGTTTATTCCCCTGGCCGTGCTTTTCTTTCCAATTTAAGTCCTTGGCCACGGCCTGTAAACAGGCTTCCAGGCCGCAGGTGGTGATCTTAAAGCCCTGAGGGGAGGTCTCGCCCGGTTGATTGCTGTTGATCAAACGGAATTCGCAGGGATCAATACCGGCCTGGCCGGCCAGTATATCGATCTGGCTTTCTATGGCAAAGGTGGCCTGGGGATTTCCGTAGCCCCGCATGGCCTGGCTGTAGGTATTGTTGGTGTAGACGCATTTGGCGATATAACGCACATTGGGGACTTTATAAAGAGAGGAAATCGGCATCATCATGACCGACGGGGTGGTGGCCCCCCAGGAGGTGTAAGCCCCGTTGTCCAGGATCATGGTAATGTCCCGAAAGGTCAATTTACCCTCCCGGGTGCAGCCCTGGGCGATATCGATGATCGCCGGTTGACGGGTGGAAGTGGCCTTGAATTCTTCCTGGCGGTCAAAAAGGATCTTGACCGGCTTGCGGGTCTTATGGGCCAGCAGGATGGCGATGTATTCATAGGCATAGGTGTCGAGTTTGCTGCCGAAGGCCCCGCCGATGCTGGTTTGAATGATTCGAACCCGGGAATCCGTTACACCCAGGCCCTTTAAGAATTCCAAAAAATCCTTCTGGGCCAACGAGGGAATCTGGGTATTGCTGTAAAGGGTCAGGTTGTTCCTTAGATCGAAATCGGCCACACAGCCGCTGGTGCCCAGGCAGCAGTGGGTCACCCAGGTGGCCTTAAAACGGTCCTGGGCGACAAAGGCGGAATTTTTCCGGGCCTCATCCACGTCGCCGCAGATTAATTTCCAGGGCATCTTGAGAACATTGGTTTTATGGTCTTCGTGGATCAGCGGGGCGTTTTCCAGCATGGCCTCTTCGGGGTCAAAGACCGGGGGCAGGGGACTGTAGGTGACTTCGATCAGACTTAAGGCTTCCCGGGCGATTTCCGGATCAACGGCCGCCACGGCCGCCACTTCGTCCCGATAAGAGCAGACCTTTCCGGCCTTGAGGGGGGTATTGTCTTTATAAAAGCCGAACCTTAAAGGAGGGATCAGGTCCCCGGTCAGGATGGCCCGGACCCCGGGTAATTTCTCGGCCCTGGAGATATCGATGTGCGTAATACGGGCGTGGGCGTATTTGCTGTAAAGGATTTTTCCGTAAAGCATGCCCGGCAGCTTCCAGTCCTGGATATATTTGGCCCGGCCGGTGACTTTATCAATGGCATCGATTTTAGGAATCCGCTGACCGATGATTTGAAGTTCTTCCATGGTTCTCCTTTTAATAGCATTCAGCTTTTTATTGTACTCGATTCTCCGAATTCCGAACTCTTAACTCTCAAGGCCGCCCCCCGGCCCCTGATCCCTGACCCCCGAACGGTTTTCACTCTTCCCGCGGCATAACCGCCACTTCTTTTTCCGCGTATGTCCCCAGGGATTGAACGGCCTGGATGATCTGGGTATAGCCGGTGCAACGGCAGAAATTGCCGGCCAGGGCCGTACGGATTTCATCTTCCGTGGGATGGGGGTTTTCATCCAATAGGGCCTTGGCCGAAAGGATCATGCCCGGCGAACAGAACCCGCACTGGACGGCCCCCTGGTTGATAAAGGCCCGTTGCAGAGGATGGAGAGAGCCGTCCGGCCCCATCAAACCTTCGATGGTCAGGACCTCGGCACCTTCTGTTTCCAAAACAGGAAAGAGGCAGGCATTGACAGCCTTTCCATCGATTATGACCGTACAGGCCCCGCATTCCCCCACCCCGCAGCCTTCCTTGGTGCCGGTCAATTCCAGGTGGTCCCTGAGCAATTCCAGCAGGGTCCATTGGGGCTCCACCAGGGCTTTCACGGCATGGCCGTTTAGCGTAAAGGTAATTTTTTGCATTTTTATCAGAACCTCCTAAATTGCAAACCTATTCGGTAAAATCTTTTAGAATAAACACCTTTATTTCTTTGACCTGACCGAGTTTTTTATCATTGGTAAGAAAAACATTTGCACCGATTTCAATCGCTCCGGAAAGCTGAATAGCATCAATGGTTTTTAGGCCTGGATATTTTCCTCTCAATCTTCCAGCCTTCTCAGCGATACCTGTGGTTATTTCAAGCAGGTTTAGATTCTTCCCGTGTTTAAAAAATTCAAGAAACTTTTTTACCAACACTTCATTGCCCGCCTCCACTGGTTTGGGCAAAACTTCGGTAAGGGTAATGACTGACGAAAAGGCGATTAATCTTCCGGAGCGAAATAAGTCAATAACGTTTTTAACAAGAGGGCCAAATTGAGAATGAGCTTCTATATAATAGATGATTGGCGCGGTATCTATGAAGATAGTTTTAAATTGGGATAATTCATCAACGAGATTCATGTTCGGTCTTCCCTTAAACGATTAACATACCTCTGGGCATCTTCATTCCATAGTCCTTTCCCGAGACCATAAAGTTTACCCCAGTCAAGCTCTTTTTTCTTCCCCAGAGCAAGTTTTCTTAATTGATGGGCAACCTTTTCCACCAATTTTAATTGTTCCTGAGGTGTAAGCTTTTCTATCTCCTGTTCAATTTTTTCTAAGGTGGCCTCTTTTCTCATTTTATAAACTCCAAAAATTCGATTTTAATTGCAAAGCACTATTTATTAATACGCTCCAGACATCTCACCCCAAGACGACTAATGAGCACGCCGACCATTTCCCGCCGGTACCAGGCCTGGCCGCGGATGCTGTCGCGCATCTTGGTTTCCTTCTCAGCGATCCGGGCTGTTTCGTCCAGAGATTGTTGATTGACTTCTTTTCCGGTCAGGCACTCTTCGGCCAGATAGGCCCGGATCGGCGTGGGGGCGGCCACGCCCAGACCGATGCGCACCTTAAGGCAGGTTTTCAGGTCTTCCGCCAGCGACAAGACCATCCCCACTCCAAGGATCGGCAGTTCCATGGCCTCCCGGCGGGTATGCTTGATGTAGGCCCCGCTGCTATTGGGAAGCAGAGGAGGAATAAAAAATTCGTTTAAAATTTCTCCGTGTTCCATCAGGGTCTGTCCGGGTCCAAGGAAAAAACTTTTTAATGGCAGGGTCCTTTTTCCTTTAGGTCCCACCAGATGAAGATGGGTCCCCAACGTCAGCAATGGGATGACGCCGTCGGCCGAAGGCACGGCATTGCAGATATTGCCGCCGATGGTGGCCACATTGCGGATTTGGACCGAGCCGATATTTTCCACCGCATCGGTGATGACAGGGTAGTGCTGCCGGATCAGGGGAGATTTTTCCAGCATTCTGTGGGTAGTCAAGCCCCCGATGCGCAAGATTCCTTCCGGATCCCGCCGGATATAGGAAAGCTCCGGGAGGTGTCTTAAAGAAATCAAATATTGGGGAGCTATTTTCTTTTCTTTGATCTTGACTATGACGTCCGTCCCCCCGGCAATATATTTGGCCTTTTCCCCATGGGATTCCAGCAGAGAAATGGCTTCATCCATGGAGTTGGGTTTGAGGTATTCGAAGGAAGGCATGAGAACCCTTTCTATTAATTATTAAGGCTCAAGGCACAGGGCTCAGGGCAGAAGGATGGGGTTTAAGGTATAAGGAAAGGCAATTTTGGCCTTCAACCTTTAACCTTACACCGTATACCCTTGTGCCCTGTGCCCTGCGCCTTATGCCCGGTTTTATTCCGCCAATTTCCATTTGCCGTTTTCGATGCGGACCATAATCATGGAATCGGTACCCAGACCATTATGATCTTCAGCCGTCAGGTTGTAAATTCCGCTGATACCGATATAATTTTTGGTTTGCTCGATAGCCTCCCGTAATTTTTGTTTGTCCGTACCGGCCTTTTTCATGGCGTTGGCCACGATATAAATGGCATCCCAAGCATAACCGGAATGGGCGTTGATCAGAAATTGTTTATCATAATGATACACGTGATTGTAAAGATTGACAAACTCTTTGATTACCTTTTTTTGTGGGTCTTTGTCGGCAAGCTGGTCCCAGGCCATCAACTTGGTGGAAGGCATCATATTGCCTTCGGAAGCCGAACCGGCCAGCTCGATGTATTTGGGATCGGGCAGACCATGGCACTGGAATAAGGGGGTTTTGATATTGAGCTGCTTGACATTCTTGGCCACGATGGACCCGGCCGGCCCGATGGTCCAGCAGATAATGGCCTCGGGATTGGCGGCTTTGATTTTGGTCAATTGGGAGGTCATATCCGTGTCTTTAGGATTGAAGGCCTCATCGGCCACAATGGTCAGTCCATGTTTGGGAGCCAGCTTTTCCAGCCAGGATTTGCCGTCTTTTCCAAAGCCATCGGAAGCGGTGATCAGGGCGATCTTCTTCAGGTTCTTTTTTTGGAGGTACTGATAAACCTTTTCAACGGCCGTGGAACTGCGTTGCGGGGATTTGAAAACCCATTTAAAGGTGCCCAGTGGACCGCCGCCCATGATGACCGGATCGCCGCCCACGGTCATGAAGGTGGGGATTTCGGCCTCCTCGATCAGTTTTTTTACCGCCATGCCCAGGTCGGTCCGGTCCGGACCGATAATGGCCGCTACCTTATCCACATTGATGAATTTCTTGATGACCATGACCGCCTTGGTAGGCTCCGATTCGGTATCCCCCAGCACCAGTTCGATGGGGTGGCCGTTGATGCCCCCTTCTTTATTGATTTTTTCCACCACCATCTGGGTAACCAGTTTGGTCGGCGTGCCGATGGCCGCGGCTGGTCCGGACAGGGAATAAAAGGCCCCGATCTTGATCGGATCGGCAGCCTGGGCCAGAGAAATACCCAACACAAAAATACAAAGCATAAAAAATATTCCGAATTTTTTCATTGTAGATTCCTTTCTTTTTGATATTGTTTTTAAGAATTCTTCTGCCTGTTAATCTTTTCCTTTTTCCACCTCCTTAGTTCGAAAATAGATTTTTAACCACCTTTGGCCTCTGTTGGGGCTCCGTAGGGGCGAGTTTAAAACCCGCCCCTACGACGGCGGTTTTTTCATGCTTCGTGGTGCCCGCCCCGGGCATGAAGGTTTAGTTCGAAAATAACCTCAAACTACACTGGGGGATTGTTTGTTTACCGTCATGCCGGACCCCGTATCAAGAACGGGGCAGGCCCGATCCGGCATCCAGGGTTTTTGGAATTAACCTGGATTCCGGCTTTCGCCGGAATGACGATCCATTCCCAGCAAAGCAATATTTTCATGCTTCGTGGTGCCCCAAAGGGGCATGAGGGTTTATTATTTGAAGTTATATCCTATTATCAAAAACCCTCTTGGATTTTCGTTCCGACCGGGGCAAAGAACCATAGTCGACGATCTCCACCTGAACGGTGACTAAGACCTGCTGTTTGATCTGTTGTTCGATTATTACAGAAAGGGCTTTATCAATCGACGGCTCTTTCCCTTGGGCCCGTTCCACCCGGACGGTCATATGATCCTTCCCATCCTTTTGGCGGTCTAAATGGATCTGAAATTCGCTGCCCACTTCCGGTATTTCAGAAAGGATATGGTCGATGTGGGCCGGATAAAGATTGACCCCCCGGAAGATAATCATGTCATCGGAGCGTCCCAGGATCCGGTCATGCATGGGCAGGATGTTGCCGCAGGAACAGGGATGATCGATCAGCCGGGTCAAATCCCTGGTCCGGTAACGGATGAGCGGAGCGGCTTCTTTGGAGAGGGTGGTGACCACCATTTCTCCGGATTGTCCGGGTTCCACCGGCTTAAGGGTCAGTGGGTCCAGCAGCTCCAGGATATAATAATCGGCCCAATAATGAATCCCTTCATGACGGTAACAATCCAGTCCGGTGCCGGGTCCATAGAGCTCGGTCAGACCGGGGATGTCAAAGAGTTCTTCCAGGCCCAACAATTCCTGGATCTTTTTCCGCTGGGCCTCACTGCTCCTTTCCGAGCCGAAAATAATTTTTTTTAAGGAGATTTTGTCGCGCAATCCCCGTTTATCCACTTCCTCGGCCATCAGAAGGGCCATGGAGGCCGTACAGCACAGGACCGTGGACTGCAGGTCTTCCAGGAACTGGCATTGGAGATCGATGTTTCCCGGCCCTATCGGTATGGCCAGGGCCCCGAAATGCTCGCAGCCCAATTGGAAACTAACTCCGGCGGTCCAGACCCCGTAACCTACGGCAATCTGCACCCGGTCTTCCCGGCTGAGTCCGGCCATCTCATAACAGCGGGCAAAGAAATGGGCCCAATCATCAATATCTTTTTGGGTATAGGCCAGGATTTTTCTCTTGCCCGTGGTCCCGGTAGAGGCATGGATGCGCACCACTTTTTCAAGCGGAACGGAAAGCAAAGGAAAGGGATAGCCGTCCCGCAGGTCCCGGGCGGTAACAAAAGGCAAACGCTGCAAATCATCCAGGGAGGTTATGTCCTCTGGTTTGACCCCGGCTTCGTCGAAGCGTTTCCGATAGAAAGGAGAGCCCTGATAGGCATGGGCTATTGTCCATTGAAGGCCTTTTAATTGATGGGCCTTCATCTCCTCCAGGGATTTAAAATTCGGCATAAAAGTCTGAGCCATTATTTTCCTCTGATTCTTTTATCCAGTTATAATTTTCTGGATCCCTGCTTTCGCCGGGGTGACGACTTTTTGCAAACTCATCAAGCTTGAAACTTGTATCTTGAAACTTGTAACTTTATTTTCATTCAACTTCCTGTCCTAAAAAGGCCCGGCGGACCTTCCCGTCTTGCAGTAAATCCGTTGCCGAGCCGCTCATACTGATCCTCCCGGTTTCAATGACATACCCCCGTTGGGAAATGTTCAAGGCCCCCCGGGCATTTTGTTCTACTAATAAGATCGTTCGGCCCTCTTCCTTAAGTTCTTTAATGATGCGAAAGATCTCCCGGACGATCATGGGTGCCAATCCCAGGGAAGGCTCATCCAAAAGGAGCAATTTGGGATCGGCCATCAATCCCCGGCCCATGGCCAGCATTTGTTGCTCCCCTCCGGAAAGTGTGCCGGCCCGCTGTTTCCGGCGTTCTTTTAGAATAGGGAAAAGACCATAGATGCGTCTTATGGCCTTTCTCCGGTCTTCTTTTTTTTCACGGGAACAGGCATAGGCACCCATCTCCAGATTTTCCTCTACGGTCAGGGGACCGAAGAGTTGGCGGTTTTCCGGGACCTGAATAATTCCCCAACGGACTAATTGCTGGGCATTGGTCCGGCTCACATCCCGCCCCATAAAAAAGATCCTGCCTTTCCTGGCCGGATGAATCCCTGAAAGGCAATTCAGCAGGGTCGTTTTGCCGGCTCCATTGGCACCGATCAAAGAGACGATTTCACCCTCTCTGACTTCCAAAGAGATCCCTTTGAGGGCCTGGTTCCCTCCATAATAGGCTTCCAGTTTTTCTACCTGTAACATGAACCGACCCCTCAGTCTTCGGCCCCTAAGTAGGCGGCCAGGACTTGGGGGTCCTTTTGAATCGACAAGGGAGGCCCATCGGCAATCTTTTGCCCGTAATTCAAAACCACAACCTTGTCTGAAATTCTCATGACCAGATTCATATCGTGTTCAACCAAAAGAACGGTCATACCCTTAGAGCGGATCAGGCGAATCATCTCGGCGACCTCCTGGGTTTCGGTCATATTCAGGCCGGCCACGGGTTCGTCCAATAAGACCAGGTCCGGTTTGGAGGCCAGGGCCCGGGCCATTTCTATTCGTTTTTGGTCCCCATAAGAAAGGCCGGCAGCCGACCAGTGTCCTTTATCCTTCAGATGAAAAAAATCCAGGATCTCCCAGGCTTTATTTTCAATCTCTTTTTCCTCCTGACTGACCCCCGGAAGGCGAAACAAGGAAGAGAGGAATTCCTTTTTCGTTTGACTGTGCAAGCCGACCATGACATTTTCCAAAACGGACATATTTTGAAAGACCTGAATATTTTGAAAGGTCCGGGTCAGGCCCATGGCGGCCAGGTGATAAGGCCGATGTCCGATAATCGGTTTCCCTTTGAAAAAAATCCTTCCTTTTTGGGGCCGGTAGATACCGGAAATGATGTTGATAGCCGTGGTCTTACCGGCCCCGTTCGGTCCGATCAGGGCGGTAATCGATCCCTGGGCCAAATCGAAACTGAGTTCCGTCAGGGCCATTAATCCGCCGAAATTGATGGAGGTATCTTCAACCCGAAGGAGAGGAACCATCAGGATTCACCATGGAAACTGGTTTGACTTATCCCCTGCCGTCTGCTCAAATACCGGTTTCGAAGGGCCACGACCACCCCTTCCGGTAAAAAGATCAGGATCAGGACCAGGATCAGTCCGTAAAAAATATCTTTATATTCATCGAAAAAATGGAGGATGTTCGGCAAAGGGGTGATGAAAAAGGTCCCGAAAAGGGTTCCCCAGATACTGCCCATGCCGCCGACAATAACCATAGTGACCAACTCTACGGAAAAGAAGATATCAAAGGTCTTGGGGCTGATAAAGGTCAAGTAGTGGGCATAAAGGCTGCCGGCCAGGGAGGCGTACAAGGCACTTAATACAAATACTTTTACTTTATAGACTTCGGTCTTTACCCCCAGGGCGCAGGCGGCGACTTCGCTCCCATGCAAGGCCCGAAGCCCCCGGCCTACCCGGGAATGGACCAGATTCAGGGCCAAAACAATTCCAATAAAGGTAAAAAACCAGATCAGGTAATACATTTTCCAGTCGGAATCAAAAACCAAACTGCCGATTTTCAAATTGGGTATTCCCGGAAAACCCGAAGGTCCGCCGGTTACCTTATCCCACTGGATGATGACGATATTGATGATAATGTTGAACCCCAGAGTGGCCATAACCAAGTAATGGCCATGCAATTTAAGGGTAGGAATACCGATGATCAGGGCCAGAAGACCGGTAACCGCCAGAGCCAGGATCATGGCTAACCAGGGAGAAACCCCGTAGCTGACCGTCAGTATACCGGAAAGATAGGCCCCTAATCCATAAAATGCGGCATGGCCCAGGGAGATCTGTCCGGCATAGCCGATCAACAGATTAAGGCCGACCACGACCAGGGTGTTCAGGCCGATGATATTGACGACATTCAAATAATAGGGATTGGAAATAACCCACGGAAAGAGAAGGACCATCAAGGCCAGGATCGATAACCCGAAAGAGGATTTGCCTTTCAGAAACCCCTGGACCATTTTCAGACCCGCTCCTTTTCACCGTGGCCTAAGAGACCGCTCGGTTTTATGAAAAGGACTAAAAGCAGGATGACGAAAGCCAGGACATCCTTGTAAGAGGAAGAAATGGTTCCTGCCCCCAGGGATTCCAGGACCCCTAATAACAAGCCGCCGATAATGGCCCCGATACTGTTCCCATAACCGCCCAGGATAGCCGCAGCGAAGCCTTTCAAACCGAGCATGACGCCGATATCATAGGACAGGGTGGTGATGGGGACGATGATGATCCCGGCAATGGCCCCCAAGGCCCCGCTTAAGGCAAAGGAAAGGAGGATCATGCGGTTGACATTAACCCCCATCAGGGCCGCGGCCCTGGGGTTAAAGGAAGTAGCCCGCATGGCCTTACCGATCAGGGAGTGATTAAAAAAAAGATGCAGGATAATAACCACCACCACCGTGATACAGAAGATCCAGAGGCTTTGGGGAAGGACCGCAGCCCGCAGGATCATCAGGGGGGTATCACCGCTGAAGGGGGGCAGGGCCATCTGATTTTTCCCCCAGATAATCTTAAAGATCCCCCGCATCAAAATGGAAACGCCGATGGTTATGAAAATAAGAACGATGATGGAGCGGGACTTGGCCGGACGGATGGCCAGTCTTTCCACCAGGCCCCCGACAACGGTTACGGCCAATACCCCCAGGAGAAAGGCCAAAGGCAGGGGAAGGCCCATGGCCAGCAAAAAGGTATACATCATCATGCCGCCCAGGGTGATGAAGTCCACCTGGGTAAAATTAACGATCCCAGTGGCATTGTGGATAATACAAAACCCCAGGGCGATCAAGGCATAGATGCTCCCGGTGGTCAAACCGGAAAAGATATACTGGGCTAACTGGTCTCCGGTGGGCATTAAATTCTTAGGCTCCGTATCTGCGAATTTGTTTCTGACATGGATTCAGTTACAGAATATTTTATATAATCCCTTTTTCCTTGAAGGTCGTTAGGTCGGCTTCCCCATAGCCGAGCGTTTGTCCGTAAATCTCATTGTTGTGTTCACCGAAACGGGGAGGAAAGGAAAGCTCTTGCCCTCTGGAACGTAAGTAGCCGGTCATTTGAGGCGGGGGGGCCAGAATGATTTCCAGGCCTGTCCTCTGGTCCCTGGACTTAAGGAGGTTCTTGACTACCAGGGGATCCTGGGCCACCCGCTCCATGGAATTTATTTCCGATATGGGAATGCCGATTTTATTGAAAAGGGAAATGATGGCAGCGGTTTTGAATTGTTTGAGTATTCCGGCCAGGTCCTGGTTTAAGTTCTTGACGTCGGCAATCCGGCCGGCATTCTTTTGATAGGCTTCTTTGGCCAGGGATTTGAATTCGGGCAGTTCCGTCAGGCTCGCCCACTGTTTATCATTGCCCATGGCCACATAGACGTATCCGTCGGCTGTGGGGAAGACCGAAACCGGGGCAAAGAATTCATGGGTATTACCCCGGCGGGTGATCTTCTTTCCAAAAGACTGACTTAAGGTGATGGGAACGGTCAGCCAGGAAACCGTGCTTTCAAACATGGAAAGATCGATGCGCGCCCCTTCCCCGGTAACGGCCCGGCGGTAAAGGGCCTTCATGATCAGCCCGTAGGCATGCTCGCTGGCCCCCATATCCGGTAAGGGGATGCCCAGGACCTGGGGCTCGCCGTCCGGCTCTCCGGTCAATTCCATCAACCCGCTCCGGGCCTGAAGAATCGGGTCATAAGCGGCTTCGTTACTGTCCGGTCCGAATCCGGTGATCCCCAGCCAGATCAGGTCGGGTTTGACGGCCTTAAGGGTTTCATAATCGATCCCCAATTTAGGATAGTTCCGGGGAAGCTGATTGGTGGCAAAGATATCCACCTTAAGCTTCAGGAGTAATTGGCTTAAGATATTTTTTCCTTCTGCCTCGGCCAGATTCAAGGTCAGAGCCTTTTTGCCGGCATTGATGGCCATGAAATAACTGTTCATCCGTTCTTCGTTAAGGACATTGTCCCCAACTAAGCGATTGGGATCACCGAATACCGGATGTTCCAAGCGGATGACCTGGACTCCATCCTGGGCCAAACGGAAGGTCAGGTAAGGTAATACGGTGGCCTGTTCCAGGGAGAGGACGGTCAGTTTTCGCAAGGGATCCATGGCAGCCTCCTTAAGCTCCAAGCTAAAAATCGATAAGGCGGGAAGTAAACTTTTTTAATCGGTTAGAACTGTAATATTGCAATATAGGGAAAGGCGGTTTTATCTGTCAAGCCTTATTTATCAGGCAGGCCCGCCGGTCAGTCCATTGCTTACGGCTCATCAGGAAACACGCGGTCGACGAAGCTGTTTTGGAACAGACCATGGGGGTCCGATTGCCGGCGGAGCCGGTTGAAGGCATCATAGGCCGGGTAAAGGGCCCGAAGCTCCTGGTGGGTTCTGGTGAAACTCTTTCCCCAGTGGGGGCGCCCCTGATAGTCCCTGATGAGGTCCTCGAATTCTGCGAAATAGGACCTCGCCCAGGGCAGGCCGGCTACATAAGGGCCGAGGTAACAACTGTCTCGGCCGCTGGCCGGGCTCATGGGAATGTCATCGGCGGCTACGAAGCGCACCTCTAAAGGAAAATTCACCCGGTAATCGGCCTTGAGGACCATCTTTCTGGTCTCATCGATGGCCCTGGCCGCCTGGTCTATGGGTATGGCATATTCCGTTTCCTGGTGGATGGGAATGGAACTGCCGACCTTGATGACCCGGTCGCTGCGGTCCACCCGGCTGTGGGGTTGGTAATGGATGCTCTGTACCGTGTTGTGCAAAAAGGGAATGACCCGGGGAAAACCCTGGCCCATTTTGATAAGCCCGGTGAATACCAGGCCAGACAGGCCGGTTTTATCCAGAAAACCGGGCAGGCCGGCCCCGCCCCGGGGCTTGGCGGTCTTGTTGAAGGTATAAACCTGGACCTTATCGGTATAGGCCAGCCACCACAATTTGCAGTAGTCATTGTTTCGGAGGGTGGTGCCCAGGTCGGCCAGGGCGGTGTCGAAATCGATTAATTCGAGTCGTTCTTCCAGGTCAAAGGCCTCGACACACCGGAAGGTGATCTCGGTGATCACCCCCAGGCATCCCAGGTGGACCCGGGCGGCGGAAAAAATCTCCGGCTCATGGGCGGCATCCAGTTCGTGGATTTCACCCAGGCCGTCGATGAGGCGGATTTTCTCAATGGAGTCCGAAAGGATGGGGGTCCTGGCACCGGTGCCGTGGGTCCCGGTCCCGATGTATCCGGCGGCGGTCTGCAGGATGATGGAGCCGAAATTGTCGAAAGCCAGTCCGTGCCGGGCCAAAACCTCATTGACATATTTCAGGCGGGCACCGGCCTGAACCCTTATCAGCCGCTTATCCCGGTCCACTTCGAGCACCCGGGCCATCCGATCCAAACGAATGGTCCGCCCCGGCATATCGGCGATATCGGACCAGGAAAGGGCCTGGCCTATGGGCTTGAGGCGTTTTTTATTTTCCACGGCCCGGTGGATCAATGTGGCGATCTGATCTTCGTTATCCGGGTGGTGGATCTCCTCCGGTGTCCAGGAACGGGTGCGGTCCCAGTTACGAATCCTTGCTGAACGCATGGGAATGCCCTCCTTTGATGCCTCGGGTTTGGGTTCAGTACACCGTTTCGTCAACCAATTCTTCCGGCCTAACCAATATCAGAAGCCGGGTTAATCGTTTGAATAATAAAAAACCCCGTTCTCTCTTGAGACACGGGGTTGTTCGCCGACCGGAATCATTCTCCATCCTCATCAAGGGTTATGGGATGACCGCCAAAGTTACATTCAGAATGGGGTTGATTTTAACAGAGCCTTTTGAAAAGTCAAGAGGGCGATCTCGAAACGAAAAATCGGCTTCCATCTCAAAGAGAAGCAGTCTCGATAGACAGGAAAAGTCGTTTGGGAAAAGATGGGGATTGACTTTAACTGATGGATATGTTTTACATAGTTTATTTGGGCCATAGTAAATAAACTTCGACAATCGGGAAAATTGGTTGGAGAGAGCTACCAACGAGGGATAGAAATATAAAGTTCCTTTGTTTTGTATCCAATCCGTTAACAAGGAGAAGGGGCGGTTTATGATGATACCCCTGTTAAGGCAAGGTGCCGGTCAACCGGGAAAGATCAGACAGGGCACTATTCGCATCGTTTCCCTGTGGTTTTTTTTATTCACGGTTTTAGGGTTTATGGCACCCCAGGCAGGATTTTCCGCCGGAAAGGGGAAAATGCTTGACAAAATAAAGTGGCCACCGGAGACCCTCGGCTGGAAATGGGACCGGCGAGTGACAACCTTCAAGGGCAAATCCCTATACACCTATATCGACGGGGCGGCGGAAGTCTACCTGGCCTATAATTTCCAGCAGGCCCAAAGTCGTCGTTATATAAAAACCAACTATCCGGATATCATTGCCGATGTATACCGAATGGGGTCATCGGAGGATGCCTTCGGGGTCTTCTCGTTGGAGCAGCAGGATCCTGATGCCGGAATAGGTCAGGGATCGGAGTTCGGCGGCAGCCTGCTACGTTTCTGGCAAGGAAGATATTTCGTGACCGTCCTGGGAGACGGAACCGGCACGGAATTGGAGAAAGCCGTTCTCAACCTGGGGCGGGAACTGGCCAAGGGGATTAAAGAGACGGGCCGACCACCTCGGTTGCTCGGCTACTTGTCGGATACAAATAGCCTGCCCCCGGCCGACCGGGTGTGTTTCGTTCGCAGCCACATACTTCTAAACCGCTGTTTTTTTATTTCCCACCAGAACATCCTCCGGCTCGATAAAGATGTGGAGGCTGTTATCGCCCGTTATCCCCAGGGGCAAAACAACCTCCGGGTCCTGCTGATACGCTATCCCACAGCCCCCAGGGCCTCTTCGGCCTTTTCCAACTTTCAAAAAACCTATTTGCCTGAGGCCCAAATCCCCGTTTCGGTCCAAACGGAAGACGGCCTTTGGACCCGGGCAGAAACCTATCAGAAATCAGTCATTGTCGTCTTTGGCGCAAAACTGGAAGCCGAGGCGGATCGGTTGGTGCAAAACATACTGAAAAAAATCAAGGGGGAATCTTTATGAAAGAGCGACCGGTGGTCACCCGACGGGATTTTTTAAAAGGAACGGCCGGTCTGGTCATGGCCATGGGTCTCGGCTCGCCTGCCCTCGAAGCGGAGGGGGGAGAAGAACGGACCCGGGTTATCCTGATCAGACACCCCGATGTATTGGGAGCGGACGATCGAGTGAACGGACCCATCCTGCAGCAGATGCTTGATGAAGCCGTTCGGACCCTGGCCGGAGAGAAAAACGCTGGAGCGGCCTGGCAGAAATTCTTCAGGAAGACGGATGTGGTGGGCATCAAGACCAATGGTTGGGCAGCTCTACCCACCCCCAAAGAGATGGAGGATGCCCTTCGCCGCCGGCTGCTTGAGGTGGGTGTTTCGGAGGCCAATCTGGCCGTCGATGACCGCAATGTGCGCAGTAACCCGGTTTTCCAGAAATCCACCGCCTTGGTCAATGTGCGCCCGGTTCGCACACACCACTGGGCGGGGGCAGGAACCTGCCTTAAGAATTACATCATGTTCGTTCAGTTTCCCTGGAGTTATCACGGAGACGCCTGTTCCGATCTGGGGAAGATCTGGACCCTGCCCGGAGTTAAGGGCAAGACCCGGCTGAACATCCTGGTGGCCCTGACCCCGCAGTTTTACGGTCGGGGACCCCATTCCATAGACCGGCGTTATCTGTGGCCTTACCGGGGTCTTATCGTGGGCACCGACCCGGTGTCGGTCGACAGCGTAGGCGCCGAACTCCTCCGGAGGAAAAGGGTCGCATTTTTCGGAGAAGATAGAGAACTGGATGTCCAGCCGATCCACATTGCCGTGGCCGACAAAAAGTATCACCTCGGGACGAGCGATCTGAAACGGATTGAGATTATCAAACTCGGCTGGCAGGAGGAGGTACTCCTTTAACCTCGAGGTTGCAAAAGCCGAGGATGCCGCAGATCCGCGACGGCAAGGGTGAAGCCGTACTAACGTACCGGAACCAATTCTCGGAAAATCCGCCTTGTAACTTCGCGTCCCTCCCCACCCGATGGTTGGCATAACGATGTTCTTTATGTCAGCTTTCCACTCGCGTCTTTCCATTCATTAGCGATTTTAAGAAAATTATCATAGCCGTGGGCACGGATATACTTGCATGATTTTTTGTAACGCAGATACTTTGCACCAACTTTCTGGTACCAATTCTGGAGTGTCGTGCATGAAGAGAATCCATCACAATCAGCACATGTTTGCAACTGCATTTCTTTCATGCAACAAACCTTTATCGTGCATTTAGCTTTCTGCAAATCTCTCTGACCATTATCATATCCCAATTTGCAGCCGCGACAGTTTCCATCACGTAATGCCCTGCATGTCTTACAGTAGGCACAACAACAGCCAATCTCAAGGATACTCATCCTTCTTCCTTTTACTCCAACGTTCAGGGTAACCAGCGGCGCCAAGAATCTTGCCCGATAGGCCGCCGCCCTTCCCGCCGTCCGGCTGACCCTGTTGTTAGAGCATTTTTTGCATCCATACCGTATCGAATTCCTGGCCCTTTTTCTTTCCGACCTTTCTGAACCGGCCGCATTCTATGAACCCATTCTTTTGATGGAATTTAATGCTGTCGGGATTGAGGGAAGATATATTGGCTAAGAGGCTCGTAAAACCTTTTTCAACCGCACCCCTTACAAGAGAACCGAGCAACATCTTCCCCAGTCCTTTTCCTGTGTGGTCTGGATGTATAAAATAGGTCACTTCGGCAGTACGAGAAAAGACCGGCATTGGATTATGTGTACGCAGCATTCCAAAACCGACGACCTTGTCGTTCTGATCTTTTATAGTTCCTGTCGGGAACCCATTCGACACTTGTAAAAACATATCAAATGACTGATATGGGAGTTTATCTTCCGGGTAGGCCGCAAAGGAATTTTCTACGTAATGGTTGAATATATCTATTATTGGTTCGCGATCTTCATTTAATGTTGGACTGATTGAATATCCCATAAGGGTTTTCTCCTTGTTCTAACACGTTTTACTATCCTGGATGATTTGCCCCATCTCTTCGATGCTGTTACGCTGTATGCCCTCGTTTGCTCTATGAGATTCTTTCAAACTTAAGCTGAAGAATTTCAGCTATCCGGACGAGAGTATATTCACTTCATATTTTTCCTTATCCAATCAATGAGATCATTAACATGCTCACCTTGAATGGATATCTCAATACGGGGCTTTTTCACGAGAGCCAACATAATACACCTTAATTACGATTTCCCTTATAAGGTTATGGTCAAGAAATATTTATTGGGGTTGCGAACGGTTTTATAAGTCGCGGGGACGACCAAGCCAGTTAAAAACCCCGTCGCCTTTATTAATGTGTTCGCTCATCTTCTTGTGATTGCCACTTTTAGCCCAAAACCGATGAACATACACCCGCAGAGTTTTTCCAATACGAATCTCGCCGCATCGCTCTTGCGAAGGGCCGAAGCTGTCCAAGAGGATGCCCGAATGAGCAGACTGAGATAGGCTCCACTAATGAACTGAAATGTGAGAGTCATAGAGGCATAGGTAAAGAAGGAATCATTTTGGGGAGACCTGATGAACAGAGGAAAGAACGCCATAAAGAAGATAACGGCCTTGGGGTTGAGAAGGGTTATGGAGATCGCCTGCCTAAATGAATGGTCACAATCCTGCAATCGGAATGACTTCGTTCTTGACTTTCCAAGGACCAGTCTGAGACCGAGAAACAGCAGGTAGCCGGCCCCTGCCAACCTCAGGGCATGAAACAAAGAAGGATGCGTACGGAAAAGAGCTGATACGCCGAGTGCGGACAGGACAATCAGGCATGTGTCGCCAACCATAATTCCCAGCATAGCTCCTTGCGCCGCTCTCAACCCGGAGGTCCCGGCAGTTCTTGCCACGAACAACGACCCCGGGCCGGGCGAAAGAACGACAGCGATAGAGGCCATGACAAAGCTGATCCAGTCAATATTGATCATCTATCAGATCCTTTAAGCGAACGCCAAATTTAACCTGGCGCGCCAAAAACCTACCCGCGCAGCGCCGCCAAGCTACTCGCGCTCAGGTTGAAATTATTGTTCGGCAGGTTTTTCATATATTTTCATTGCCGCTTTGCTAATTTCCTCAACGCTTTGATCTTCCCACAGTGTCCTTTGCCATTTTGTATAGTCAAATGGTTCTCTCTGGATAAGGGCGATAAACCTTTCTGCGCCCACGCTGCCAAGAGATTTTGTAAGTGCTTCCACGCCTTTAACTCTAACTTCGGTATCAGTTATCATAAGTAAACCTCTTTGATAAAACCAATTAGATCGATGACTGTAATTTCTTTTATTGCATTGTTTTTATTAATAATTTTGTCGTCAGTTGTCAGAAAAAACTTGCATTTCCCAGATATGGCGCATGATATATGCAGCGCATCTTTGCTGCGCAGGCCGATCTCTTTGAGTTTCTTTGCTTTTTCCACTATTTTTTTATTTTCTTTAATCACCGAGACAGCCTGATTTTTCCAATCTGATATGGCATTCATCCTTTCTTCGAAGGGATTTGCCTTGTTTTCAGCTTCAAGGATATATGACCACACAAGTTCAAATTTTTCTTCAACAATATCAGCTTGGATACTCAATTTGGCTTCTGATTCAAGTCTAATCCGGATTTGCGATTAGTCATCAAACGGACGATTAAAACAACAATTATCCAAATAAATTCTCATAGTTATTTTTTCTCTCTTTGAGGCTTACAAATGTCTATAACCTTTCATTCTATGCCGTACATAGTATTATGACTCAAAAATAGCATACCTATTTCACGCATTCCCGGATGCTATGCCTTAAAAAAGGAGAAAACCATCCTGCACTTGGATCTTTTAATTATAAAATCAATTTCTTAGGATAATGTCAATCGAAAAGAGATAACAAAAAAAACCCTTGGTTTTTGGCAACAGCCCGGACTTTTTTGGGTATCTTCCAGATGTTGCACATGAGGCATCTATCCAGGCAGTGATGGGTGATTTCAAGGCTGAGGGCTTGGGGCTTGGCAGGCTTACCGGTCCACTTCAGATACCCAAAACGGATGCCATTGATCAGCAGCCGGCCGGAAAGTTCAAATCAGGTTTAAAGGTCAGGACCGGATTAATCGGATGGAAACAGTATATTGTGGGGTCAGATCTTTTACATTGACAAATGATCCCACTTCCCCCATTTAAGAAGTACTTGCACCACCCGAAAAGGACTTGTCAATGTAAAAGATCCGACCCCAGTTAGCACATATTTTGTCTTTTACCCCATTTCCTCTTCCATGTAAATATTTTTTTTGAATCTAATGGATGTCCCCTTTTTCATATGGGGTGATAGCGACGCCGAGGTACTCAAGACGGCGAATGAGTTTCTTTTGCTCTAGTTCAGGCTCAGGGAAGAAGTTCGACTCATTCTGTCCTGCGGCCAACTGGTTCGTAAAGAACTGTTCCCTTCTGAAGACGAGAAGGCGAATCGATGGACTTGCTAGCGCGGTGTACATTTCCAATGCTGTCACGGAGTCATACTCGTCCGGGGGGATCCAACCAAACCGTTCTCCGATGATGGAGATCATCACGGCTGCACGGTTCAGTTCTGATTTCACAATATTGAGGACTTTCCTATAGTCGGTTTCCTCGGTACTTCCCCATCGAAGGTCAATATCGATCAGTGCAATCCGATGAGGCTCACATTCTTCGCGTAGCTGTGGAAACACATAGCGCATCAGGGCGTCCCGCTCCAAGACCATGTCACGAAAGGTAGTGGACGTGAAAACCCGGACACTATTTCGTTCTATTGTCATGTTTCTTCTCTATCCCAACGCCCCGGCACACCGGCGGCGCGAAGCGACGTACGGTGCCGCCGGTTGTTCGGGGTCTGCCTTATGAGCGAGCGCCAGTCAACTGAACTCTATGTCTTGGTGCTTGAAAAACGTTCTCAGCAATTCCACATCGACGTCGGGGGCAATCCCGATGCTGTCCACAGATCCGTCTTTGCAGTGCAATTCCAAGACGGCACAGTTCCTCTTCTCGCCAGCCTGTCGGACCAACGCTCGCGTGATATCAGAGTACCGTCGGGTCTCAAGAAGAAACGCAAGAGGGGGCACATAACGTATGAACTTCTCGTCACCGACCATGACTCTCCGCGACGGGCGGAGCAACACGGTGAACTCGATGACGATTCCCAGGAGGACGACAATCGTGATGGCGACACGGACTGGCGACACTGCCTTTGTCGGATCGAAAAGCAACTTGGTGACCGCATCAGGAAAGAATGTTCCCGCTCCCCACCCGATGAGGCACAGCACCAGATATGCGGCGAGCCGCTTCGGGAACCCTTTGAAATAGGGGGTCTTCATGCAAGAGGGTTCTTGCCATTCGGCGTAGAAGCCTTGCTCTCGCCGTGGATGGAGCCATTCCATAATATTGACTTCTCTCTTCACTGGGCTTCTCCTTTACTCGCGGTTCCTGAAGTTGATGGTGGTGGAGCGGGTTCGCTTGATGTCGATGCCAACCCCCTTGGCCCAGTGACGGACGATTAACAGGGCAACGATAAAGCCAGCGAAGAAGGCTGCTACTAACGTGACGAGAAGAGGGCCAACATGGGGAAGGATACCATCGGGAAGGTGCCACAACCAAAGGGACCCGAGTGCTCCCACGATCATGCCTACGAACGTGGTCCACTTCCCGATAGCCAACTGGACGGGCCGCCAGAGTTGCCACAGAGCATCAGAACCCTTCGCTTTGCGGTCTTGGAAGTCGGCAGAGCCATGCAAAATGGCGATGGCCAGGTTGCCGCCGAAGGATCCCGCTGCAAATGCGCAGGCGAGTGATGGTAGGATGACTAGCAGCAGAATCTTCATCGTTCCTCCGTTCCGTTTTGTCCTTCTTCCTTTGATCCTCGAAACAACATATTGAACAGTTTTCCCGAAATGTACTATAAAATCGATTTAAATGTAAAGAAATATTGACAAAAGGATACGGTTTAGCTAAATTTCTAACTGTGTAATATTCCAAGTCGGACAAATACACCCTTTCCGGTTAACATCTCATGCTCAATATACCACCCGACCTATTGACACTCTATGTTGCCTTTCTGGAAAAACGGGCAGTTCCTTCATCTCACTATAATGATTACCAAAAATGGTTGCGATATACCTGGATTATTGATTTTGGCATTGGGTCGGACCCAATGCCGTTAACTTAAGCGATTAACTAATTAAATACAATAAGTTATATAATTTCCCACTCACCCACCGCTTCCCCAATTTTCTCCATAATCTTTCTATTT
>JACRBX010000259.1 GCA_016219225.1 Deltaproteobacteria bacterium | reverse complement strand
TTGTTTTGTGTATGGTAGCATTATTAATGGCCTCCATGGTCCTGGCCCAGGCCAAACCCGCTCCGGCTAAAAAGGCTGCGGAAGCGGCCATAAAAACAGGGGCCAAGGACGCCATCCGTCTGGGGGCCATTTGGGATTTTGCCGGACCTTGTTATATGCTTTCCGAATCGGCTGTTCAAGGGATCCGGATCGCCGTTGAAGAAATCAATGCCAAGGGAGGCGTCCTGGGCCGTAAACTGGATTTGATCGTCCGGGATACGGAAATGAAGGTCGACGTCGGTGCCCGGGAGACCAAGGACCTGATCCTTCGGGAAAAGGTCAATTTCCTGATCGGACCTTGCAGCAGCGGCGTTGCACTGGCGGTACAGGTGGTGCATGCCGAAAATAAGGTCCTGAGGGTAACCTGTATGGCCAATACCGAAGGCCAGGTGGTGGATAAATTCACCCCTTATGTGACCCAGGTGGTGCCCAATACCTATATGGAGGCCGTGGCCGCCACAAGGTTCATGAATAAAAAATATCCCCAGGCCAAAAAGTTCTGCACCATTGCCCCGGATTATGAATTCGGCCGCCGGGAAGAGGCCGCCTTTGAAGAAGAAATCAAAAAGCTGGTGCCTGATGCCGAGGTCCTTTATCAGGCCTGGCCCAAACCCGGGGAAAAAGATTTCACCTCTTTTATTACCGCCATTATGGCCAAGAAACCCGATGCCGTCCATAGCTCCCTTTTCGGAGGCGATTTGGTGGCCTTTACCAAACAGGCCACTCCTTACGGCTTTTTTGAAAAGATCCCCTTTATCGCCCTCTATGACCTGCCGGTCTTTGTCGCCCTGGGGGCCGATGCCCCGGACGGGGTCATGGCCTTCGGGCGGGGTTGTTTCTTTATGGATCCCAATCCCAAGATGATGCAATTCGTCGAGAAATACCGCAAGGCCCGCGGCGCCTATCCGGATTCCTGGGCGGTCCAGGCCTATGATTCGGTCTATCTGATCAAGGCGGCCGTGGAAAAGGCCAAATCATCCGACACGGAGAAGGTCATCAAGGCCATGGAAGGGATCAGCCTGGACAGCTTGCGGGGCAAATTCACCATCCGGCCCTTGGACCACATGGGCAGCGTGCCTTCTTACCAGGGGATCATCGCCAAGGACCCCAAATATCCCTTCAAAGTCTGGAAGGACGTGGTCCGGGTCCCCGGGGAACAGGTCTGGCGGTCCGAGGCCGGCGTGCGGGAGGTTTGGAAAAAGACGGGGGTCGTTCGTTGAAGAAAAGATGCTGGGTGCTTGATGCTGGATACTGGATGCTGGATAAAACCAACATACCGATACTGGATTAAAACCGGCATCAAGTATCCAGTATCCGGTATCGCTCCACCCGGAGCGATCAAACCCAGATTTTTAAATTCCGAAATCCGAAATCGAAAATCCGAAATCGGACTTTATTTAGGATTCTCCCATGTCCTTTGATGTCCTTTTCAATCAGTTCTTAAGCGGGATAGCCCGAGGCGCCCTGTTATTTTTGGTGGCTTCGGGCCTTTCCCTGACCTTCGGGGTCTTGAGGGTCTTGAACTTCGCCCACGGATCCCTGTACATGTTAGGGGCTTTTATCTCCTACAGTGTCTGGAAATGGCTCCTCATCCCGGTAGTCGGTTTCTATATCGCCACCCTGATCAGTGCGTTGATTTTGGCAGGCATCGGGCTCTTAATTGAATACTATATTTTGCGGCGCCTTTATTCCCGTGGCTGGCCTGAGCAACTCCTGGCCACTTATGCCTTGATCCTGATTATCACCGATATCGTCAAATGGTTTTGGGGCGGGGAATTTCTTTCCATTCCCAGACCCAAACCCTTCACCGGGGCGGTATTCCTTTTCGGTTTTCCTTTCCCGTCTTATAACTTTTTTGTCATCCTTCTCGGTTTGGCCCTGGTGGTATTCCTCTGGTGGCTGGTTTATAAAACCCGCCTGGGAGACATCATCCGGGCTGCGGCCCACGACCGGGATATGGTTTCGGCCCTGGGCATCCCGATACCCTGGCTGTTTACCTGGATCTTCGTCTTGGGGGCCTTGATTGCCGGCCTGAGCGGAGCAGTGACCGCACCCTACGGTTCCATTGCCCTGGGCATGGATATTGAAATCATCGTTGAGTGCTTTGCCGTGGTGGTCATCGGCGGCATGGGCAGCCTGCCCGGAACCCTCCTGGGTGCCCTGATTGTCGGGCAGGTCTATTCTTTCGGTATCATGTATAAACCGGAACTGGCTCTGGCCTTTATTTTCATGGTCATGGCCATAGTCCTGATCATCCGCCCCTGGGGGATCTTCGGAAGACCGGAACGCTAGTACGAAAATACGGTTCAAGGTTCAGGATTCAAGGTCCGGAAAATCAAGTTCGGGGTTTAGAGTTCGGAGTAAACTATTTTCATGATTCGTGGTGTCACCGGGACATGAAGACTTAGGATGGAAACAACACAGATGGAAGACAATAAGAACTGGTTTAAGCGGGGCTGGTGGCTGATCCTTCTCATAGCAGCCGGCTTGGTTGCACCCCATGTGATCAGCGAATTTTATCTGCTGATCCTGGGAGAGGCCCTGGTTATGAGTCTCTTTGCCCTGAGCTTTAATCTCCTCTTCGGCTATATGGGACAGCTCCCTTTCGGCCAGGCCGCTTTTTACGGCCTGGGGGGCTATGGAATGGCCATACTCTTGACCAAATTCCAGGTCAATTTCTGGTTGAGTTTTATAGCCGGCATCGGGATCGCGGCCTTGATCGGCCTGCTGGTCGGCCTTTTCTGCGTCCGGCTCCGGGGGATCTATTTTTCCATCCTGACCCTGGCCTTCGGGCAATTGATCTTTGTGGTCATCTATAAATGGCATGATTTTACCGGCGGGGATGACGGGATTCAAGGGGTCTTTCCCCCGGAATTTTTTAAAGACCCGATAGCCTATTATTATTTTATTCTGATCGTTTTTTGCCTTTCTGCCTTTATCCTGTGGCGGATCATCCATTCCCCTTTCGGATACACCCTGCAGGCCATGCGCGAAAATTCCGAACGGACCGAGTTCCTGGGAATCCCCATTGCCCGTTATCAGTTGATCGCCTTTGTCATCTCCGCGGCTTTTGCCGGCCTGGCCGGTGCCTTGTGGGCGCCCTTTTATCGGTCGGTGGCCCCTTCGACTCTGATGTGGGTCAAATCCGGAGAACCGGTCATGGCCACCATCCTCGGCGGGGCCGGTCTTTTCTTCGGACCCGTCCTGGGGACCTTCCTGATCACCTTTATCCATGCCTATCTCCTGGGATTCACCCACTT
The DNA here is from genome assembly GCA_016219225.1 of Deltaproteobacteria bacterium. NCBI lineage: Bacteria > Pseudomonadati > Myxococcota > Myxococcia > Deltaproteobacteria bacterium. The sequence goes on along the minus strand of JACRBX010000259.1, from coordinate 12,582 downwards.
CTGGCCTATTATCATGGGGACCTTGATTTTGATCGTCATCTTTCTCCTGCCAGGAGGGATTCTCGGATTTATCAAGGAAAAACTGGAAAATCGTCAAAATAGAAACCAGCAAACGCAAGGGTGACCCAACCGTGATTCTGGAAACCAAAAAGTTAGTCAAAATATTCGGAAAACTCCTGGCTACCAACAGTGTGACGCTTTCCGTACGTCCCGGTGATATTCATGCCATTATCGGACCCAATGGTGCCGGAAAATCTACCTATTTCAACCTGATCACCGGTTATCACCTCCCCGATTCCGGCCAGGTTTTTTTCAGGGGCCAAGACATTACCAAGCTTCCTCCTTACCGAAGGTGCCGGTTGGGGATCACCCGTTCCTTTCAAATTACCAGCATCTATCCCAAAATGACAGTTTATGAGAGTGTTCTGATGGCCCTTCTCTCCCACCAGAAGGTGACTACCCGTTTCTTCTCTACCGCTAAAAAATATTTTAAGGAAGAGGTCTGGCAAATTCTGGAAGATGTGGGCCTGGCCGACCAGGCGGGGATCAACGGCGATTCCATTTCTCATGGGGATAAAAAAAGGCTGGAACTGGCCGTTACCCTGGGAACCAAACCCGAGATGCTCCTCCTGGATGAGCCGACCTGCGGCATGTCTCCCGAGGAGACCGACAGTATCATGGAAATTATAAAAAAATTAGTCGATCAAAAAGGTCTGACCATCCTCTTTACCGAACATGATATGGCGGTGGTCTTCGGGATTGCCCGACGGATCTCGGTCCTTCACCAGGGCACCCTGATCGCCGATGGGACCCCGGAAGAGGTCCGGGCCAGTGATCAGGTTCAAAAAGTCTACCTGGGCGGTGCGGCATGATCCTGGAAGTCAAAGATATTCATACCTATTACGGAACCAGTCATATCCTCTTCGGGATCTCTCTGGAGATAAAAGAGGGGGAAGCGGTTTGCCTGCTCGGCAGAAACGGGGCCGGTAAGACCACCACCTTAAAGAGCATCATCGGCCTTACGCCGCCCAAGAAGGGGAGTATTCAATTTCAGGGAAAAGAAGTGTCCGGCAAACCTCCTTACACCATCGCCCAGATGGGGGTGGGCTTTGTTCCCGATGACCGTCGGATCTTCCCGGATCTGACCGTTCGCCAGAACCTTCTTCTGGGTAAAAGGGAGCGCCAGGGAGGTCTTTGGAATCTGGACCGGATCTATACGCTGTTTCCGAAGCTGATCGAACTGGACAGTCATATGGGCGGGCACTTAAGCGGCGGGGAGCAACAGATGCTGACCATCGCCCGGACCCTGATGACCAACCCGTCCCTGCTTCTGCTGGATGAACCCGGGGAAGGACTGGCCCCTATGGTGGTTCGGGCCATGGGCGAGCAACTCATGGAGATCAAAAAAACAGGTGTCACCATGCTCATCTGCGAGCACAACGTGGGGCTGGCCATGACCCTGAGTGACCGGGCCTATGTCATGGACAAAGGGACTATCCGCTATCAAGGCACCATCGAGGAATTAAAGGCCAGCGAAGAGGTGCGTAAGAAATATTTGATGGTGTAGGGGATAAAGAAAAGCACGTTATCAGCATTTAAACAGATCGTTCTCCGTCATGCCGGACTTGATCCGGCATCCAGGGGGTTACGGATTTTCTTTAGCCTGGATTCCGGCTTTCGCCGGAATGACGAGCTAACTCCATGTTTAAGTAATATTTTCATGTTTCGCGGCGCCCCCTGGACATGAGGGTTTAAAATGAAATCCCCCCTTCCCCCTTTTTTAAAGGAGGGATAAAGAGGGGATTTTTCGTTATAGATTATCAGGCAGTCACTCGAAGGAGGACTTATGAATCTTGGAACGTTATTGCCCCGTCAGGCCCGCTTCCGCCCCCATCAGATGGCCGTTGTTTTTCAGGAAAAGCGCCTGACTTACCTGGAACTCCATAAAAGTGTCAATCGGCTGGCTAATGTTCTTTGGGATCTGGGGGTCCGGAAAGGGGATAAAGTAGCCACCATCCTGCCCAACTGCCTGGAGCTTTACGAGACCTACTGGGCCGTAGCCCGCATCGGTGCCGTGGTGGTGCCCTTAAGCCCTTTGCTCAGGGGGACCGGGCTGGTCAGCCTGCTAAACGATTCGGACACCCTCCTGGTTGTTACCAATAAGGCCTTCGTGGAAGTGCTCGACCCTATCAAAGAACAGCTTCCGGTAATTAAAGCCGATCGTTATCTGTTGACCGACAGCGACAACACCCCAGGGTATCAAGGATACCATTTTTTGAAGGTCCGAACAGGCGACCATGATCCACCCGATGTCGAGATTATGGATCAGGACCTCTACAATATCATTTACAGCAGTGGGACCACCGGTCTGCCTAAAGGGATCATCCATACCCATTATGTGCGGGCCATGTACTGCACCCACTTTTCCTCGGCCTTTCGTGTCAGGCCGGAGAGCGTTATCCTCCACACCGGATCCATTGTCTTTAACGGGGCCTTTTTGACCCTCATGCCGGCCATGTATCTGGGGGCTACCTACATCCTGCATCCGCAATTTGATGCCGAGGCCATGATCCGGACCATTTCTGAAGAAAATGTTACCCATGTGGATACGGTCCCGGCCCAGATCATCGGCCTGCTTAATTCCCCGAATTTCAGCCTCGAAACCTGTGGCTCCCTGGAATGTTTAATCTGTTTGGGGGCCCCACTCCTTAAGGAACACAAAGAAGAGTTAAACCGCCGGCTGCCCGGCCGGTTCTATGAACTTTACGGTTTGACCGAGGGTTTCGTGACCATTCTGGATAAGAATGATTTTCCGGCCAAACTTTCCTCCGTGGGCTGCTGCCCGCCCTTTTTTGAGATGAAGATTATGAATGACCAACGGCAGGAGCTGCCGGTTGGTGAGGTGGGGGAGATCGTCGGCCGGGGGCCAATCCTCATGCCCGGTTACTATAAACGCCCGGATTTGACCGAGAAGGCCGTTATCGACGGCTGGCTCTACACCGGCGATCTGGGTTATATGGATGCGGACGGCTATCTTTGTCTCGTGGACCGGAAGAAAGACATGATCATCTCCGGGGGGATCAATGTCTATCCTAAAGATATTGAGGAAATTGTGATCCAACACCCGGCGGTGCGCGAAGTAGCGGTTTTCGGCATTCCCCATGAAAAGTGGGGAGAAACCCCGGTGGCGGCTGTTATCCTATACCGGCCGGGGGCCGTTGCCGAAGATGAACTGAAAGGTTGGATCAACCAGAGGGTAGGGGCTGCTTATCAGCGGGTCCATCAGGTGGTTTTTAAAGAGGATTTCCCGAGGAGCACGGCCGGTAAAACCTTGAAACGGGTCATGCGGGAGGAGATGACCCTTTAAGTTCGGATTTCAGAATTCGGATTTCGGAATAAAAACCCGTTATCATGATTCGTAATATTCCTTCAGTCCAATTTTCATGCTTCGTGGCGCTCCATTGAGGGCATGAGGGGTAGGCCTGATTTTATTTAAGGCGTGACCTGAACATTGGTCGAACCGGAAACACCCATAGCCGTAGCGGTTAACGTGTCTGTCCCTGGGCTTATGGGGAGATTCATTTGTTTAAAGGTTCCGGCTGATATTTCAACGTCATACACCTTTAAAGGGGTATAAATGGCCTGGACCTGTCCTATGTCATTTGAGGTAGTCGAGCATATGGAAACCACGACCAGTCCATCCGTTGAAGTGGAGTTGACAAAACCCCCTCTCAAGGCGCTTATACACACATTGGTCCCTCTAACAGCCGGGGTTCCATTGCGATCCTTAACCACGGCCACAATCCCCAGAACTTCCCCATTTGAGGCCGAAGCAGAGGTCGGAGTGGCCGATACGGATATCGTCCAGCCCGTACCGGTACCCGAGCCGGAACTGCTGGAGCCGCCCGTACTGGAAGTACAGGATAGCATTCCTGCTATCATTGCAAGGCCGATAAGCAGACTGATCCCTTTAAAATAAATGAAAGACCGGTTATCTCGCATCCCAACACTCCTTAATGAGTTGTTTTAAACCCATCCTCTTGTTAAATCCACATACCCGTCTGAGGCGCCACGAAACATGAAAACAGGTACAAGGTTTGTTACGCTTGCATCTTGCATCTTGCAACTTTTTTTCCTACTAATGATTCTCCCGCCTACGGTAACTGGTATTCTTTAAGGCCTTCCTCGTAAAGATCCCGTCCCAGACTGTCGTTGATGACCACAGCCGGGAAGTTTTCCACCACCATCCGGCGGATGGCTTCAGGACCCAATTCCTCATAGGCAATGACTTCCGCGGCTTTGATGGCCCGGGAAATCAAGGCCCCGGCCCCACCGGTGGCCCCTAAATAAACGGCCTTATATTTGACTAGGGCCTCTTTTACGGCCGGGGACCGTTTCCCTTTGCCGATCATCCCCTTCAGACCCAGTTCCATCAATCGGGGCGCATAGGGGTCCATGCGATAACTGGTAGTCGGGCCGGCCGCCCCGATTACCCGCCCCGGTTTTGCAGGGGAGGGGCCGACATAATAGATAACCTGTCCCTTAAGGTCAAAGGGGAGCGGTTTCCCGGCATCCAACAGGTCAATTAACCTTTTGTGGGCAGCGTCTCTGGCCGAATAAACGACACCGTTTAAAAAAACCTTGTCTCCAATCTCAAGGGAAGATACCATTTCGTCGGTTAAGGGGGTGGTTAGAGTGACTGTTTTGGACATAAATAACCCTTTATTGGTAAAAGTGTTTGCAGTTATGAGTTCGGAGTATTGAGTTCGGAGTTATTAGTGAATTGTCCGGCGTAAAAACTATTAACTCCGAACTCCGTACTCCGAACTTACAAATCTGAACCAAAAATCAATTTCTTGTCTTTGACCAATTTGCCCCTTATTTTTATAAGGTAATCTCCTTATGCCTGCTGGCGTGGCACTGGATATTGACCGCTACGGGAAGACTGGCAATGTGGCAGGGCAGAAGCCGGATATGGACGGCCAGGGAGGTCGTCCGGCCTCCCAAACCCTGGGGGCCTATTCCGAGTTTATTGATCATTTCCAGCAGTTCGATCTCAAGCCGGTCCAGCTCGGGATCAGGGTTCGGGCTCCCAAGGGGACGGAGCAGAGACTTTTTGGCCTGCAAGGCGGCCTGTTCAAAGGTTCCGCCGATGCCCACGCCGATAATGGTCGGAGGGCAGGGGTTTGGCCCGGCCTCCTTGACGGTTTCTACAATTTTCTCCTTGATTCCAGGGAGCCCGGCCGAGGGGGGAAGCATAAATAAACGGCTCATATTCTCACTGCCGCCGCCTTTCGGGACAACCCAAATTTTAAGCCGCTCACCGGGGACCACATTGATATAGATGACGGCCGGCGTATTATCCCCGGTATTGGCCCTGGTAAAAGGATGGCAGGACGATTTACGCAGATAGCCTTCTCCATACCCCTCTCGGACCCCCTGATTGACGGCCTCTTTCAAGTCACCGCCGGTCAGATGCAGGTCCTGGCCGATTTCTAAAAAAATTACCGCCAGTCCGGTATCCTGGCACATGGGCAGATGCTCCTCCCTACTGATCCGGGCGTTTTCGATCAATTGTTCCAGAATCTCTTTCCCAACCGGGGATATTTCTTTCTGCAAGGCTTGCTGAAAGCAGTTAAGGACATCTTCGCCAAGGTTTTCGTTGGCTTCAATACATAACCGTTTAACGGCCTGGGTTATTTTTTTTACCTGAAGCTCTCTGATCATCGAGTCTCCTGTTACGTAAAAGGATTTAAATTTCTATCCTTGTTTTTTTTATGAAACTATCAAATTTTAATGGATTTGGCAACCTTCTTATTGAGTATTGTTTTTCTCCTTGACGCTCTTTCCTTCCTATCCTATACTCTTTTTCCTGAAAATAAATTCAAACAAAATTAAACAGATATAGGCTCTTGGAGGGGTTTGGTCCCTGGGGGTCTGAAACAAATCTCCAAAGTTGGGTAATAGGCGTTCCGACAAGGAAGAGGGTTGTGAACCGGTTGACCCCGTCGACAAGGAGGATTTTGAATGATTGGTAGAAATGGGTTAAGAGTGCTTTGGTCCGCAGGCATTCTTCTGATGTTTGGGATAACGCTTTTTTCGATAGGATGCAAAAAAAATCAAGCGAAAGAAGGTTTCTCTAAAATCATTGTTGAAGTTGCCCCTGTTCTCCTGAAGGATGTACCGATCCATTCGGAATGGACCGCTTCTACGGATGGTTTTGTCAACGCCACCATACGGGCCCAGGTCCAGGGGTACCTGGTCGAGCAGGATTATAAGGAAGGGGATTTTGTCCTCAAAGGGCAGGTCCTCTTTAAAATCGACCCCCGGTTTCTCCAGGCGACTTTGGATCAGGCCAGGGGGCAGCTTACCGAGCAGCGGGCCCGATGGGAAAACGCCAGGGCCAATCTCGAACGGATCAAGCCCCTGGTAGCCCAGAAGGCCGTCAGCCAGAAAGACTTCGATGAGGCCGTGGCCACGGAACGGGTCACCTTGGCCGCGGTGGTGGCTGCCCAGGCGGTGGTCGATAAGGCCCAGGTCGATCTGGGATTTACCAGGATCATATCTCCCATTGATGGGATCGCCGGTATTGCCAGGGCCCAATTGGGTAACCTGGTAGGACCCGGTTCCATCGAGGAACTGACCACCGTCTCCACTGTGGACCCGATCAAGGTCTATTTCCCGATGAGCGAACAGGAGTACCTGAAATATATGGCTAACGGGAATGGAAAGACCCAGCAGATACCCCTGGAGTTGATCCTGGCCGACGGCAATGTCCATCCTTTTCAGGGGAAACTGGCCTTTGCCGACCGTCAGGTGGACCTGAGAACCGGGACGATCAAGGTAGCCGCCCTGTTCAAGAATCCGGGAAATGTGCTGCGCCCCGGACAATTTGCCCGGATTCGTGCCCGGATTATGGTCAAGAAAGGGGCGCTTTTGGTTCCCCAGCGGGCGGTCATCGAATTACAGGGAAAATATCAGGCGGCCGTGGTCGGCCCGGATAATAAGGTTTCCATCAGGCAGGTCAAAGCGGCCGAACGGGTCGGCAATCTTTGGGTGATCGAAGAAGGCCTTAATCCCGGCGAGCAGGTCGTCATCGAAGGGCTTCAGAAGATCAAGGATGGGATGGTGGTGGCGACCAGGCCCTTCCGTTCTGATTCCGGGATGGCCAATACGGCCGGGCCTCAGCCGGCGATTCAAAAGACAGGGAAAAAATAGGGGGTAGGCCGGATGTCGAAGTTTTTTATCAACCGTCCCATTGTGGCCATGGTCATCTCTATCTTGTTTGTCATCCTGGGCCTGGTGGCCATGGTGGGACTGCCGGTGGCCCAATTCCCGGAGATCGTTCCACCGGAGATCCAGATCTACACCACCTATACCGGTGCCGACGCCGAAACCGTGGAACAATCCGTGGCCACCCCTATCGAACAGCAGATCAGCGGCGTGGACAATATGAACTATATGTATTCCGTGAATGCCAGTAATGGAACGATGCGGATGTTCGTCAATTTCGATGTCAAGACCGACCCCAACACGGATTTGATCTTTACCCAGATGCGGCAGAACCAGGCCCAACCCCAACTGCCCATCGATGTGCGCAATTACGGCGTAACCATGGTAAAATCCAGGGCCGCACCGATGATGCTCATCGGCCTCACCTCCCCTAAAGGCAGCTACAACGCCGCCTTTTTAGCCAACTACGCCAATATCAATCTGGTCGATCAGCTCCTGCGGGTGCCCGGCATCGGCCAGGTGGCCATTTTCGGCGCCGGTCCCTATGCCATCCGTATCTGGGTCAAACCCGATACCCTGGGCAAGCTGGGCCTGACCGTTCCCGATATTATCGGCGCCATCCAGAAACAGAATACGGTCAATCCGGCCGGACAAGTCGGCAGTGAGCCGGCCCCGCCCGGCCAGGAATACACCTATATCGTGCGCGCCCAGGGCCGTCTGGTTTCGGAGGAGGAATTTGGCGAGATTGTGGTCCGGGCCAACCCCGACGGGTCGATCGTCAGGCTGAAGGACGTGGCCCGGATTGAACTGGGGACCCAAAGTTATGCCATCAACGGCCGAATCGACGGGAAGCCGGCCGGGATCATGGCCATCTATCAGTTGCCCGGTTCCAACGCCTTAACAACGGTCCAGGCCATTAAAAAGTTGATGAACGAAGCCAAAAAAAGGTTTCCGGCCGACCTCGATTATACGGTCGCCCTGGATACCACCAAGTCCATCAACGAGGGGATCAAGGAGATCGTTATTACGCTTTTGGAGGCCCTGCTCCTGGTTATCCTGGTGGTCTACCTTTTTCTTCAGGGGTGGCGGGCGACCCTTATTCCGGCCCTGGCCGTTCCGGTCTCCCTGATCGGCACCTTTGCCGTCTTCCCCTTGCTGGGGTTCTCCATCAATACCCTGTCGCTTTTCGGCCTGGTGCTGGCCATCGGCCTGGTGGTGGATGACGCCATCATCGTTGTGGAGGCGGTAGAGCGTCACATCGAGGAAGGCCTCTCCCCGAAAGAGGCCTCGTTCAAGGCCATGAAGGAGGTTTCCGGGCCGGTGATGGCTATCGCCTTGATTTTAAGCGCCGTCTTTGTGCCGACCATATTCATACCGGGCATCACCGGAAGGCTCTATCAGCAGTTTGCCGTGACCATCGCCATTTCGGTTCTCATCTCGGCCTTCAACGCCCTGACCCTGAGCCCGGCCCTTTGCGCCCTGCTGCACAAGCCGGGGAAAGAGACCCGGGGACCTTTAGGGGTCTTCTTCGCCTGGTTCAACCGGTCCTTCAGCCGGGCCTCAAAAGGCTATATCCGGGTCTGCGGGACCTTGATTCGCAAGAGCGTCTTGAGTCTCATTCTTTTAGCCGGCATCGCCATCCTGGGCGGTCTTTTCGGCAAAGGGATCCCCGTGGGGTTTTTGCCGGAAGAAGATTTGGGCTATATGTACATCAACGTGACTCTGCCCAATTCCGCCTCTCTACAAAGGACGGACGCCACCTGCCGAAAGATTGAGGAGATCATCAGGAAGACCCCGGGTGTCGAACACTACCAGACCATCGTCGGCATCAGCCTGATGAGCATTGCCCAAAATACCTATAGCGGGTTCTTCTTTGTAACCCTCAAAGAGTGGAAGGACCGAAAAAGGCCGGAGGAACAATACCAGGCGGTTATGGCCCACCTGAACAGTGAATTAAGCCAGTTGCCCCAGGCTGTGGCCTTTGCCTTTCCGCCCCCGGCCATACAAGGAATCGGTCTGGCCGGCGGAGCCACCCTGGTGCTCGAGGACCGGGCAGGCAAACCCCTTTCTTTTTTGGCGGAAAACGTCAACAAATTTCTGGACGGGGCCAGGAAAAGGCCGGAGCTGGCCAGGGTGACGACTACCTTTCTTCCTTCGGTTCCACAGCTCTTTGTCAAGGTGGACCGCGACAAGGTGCTCAAACAGGGGGTTGACCTTGGGGAGGTCTACCAGACCCTCCAGGCCTTTATGGGCGGCTATTTCGTAAACTTTTTTAACCGCTTCGGGCGCCAGTGGCAGGTCTTTGTCCAGGCTGAAGGGGAGTACCGCACCAAGGCTGAAGACATCCGGCAATTCTATGTGGATAACGACAAGGGGGACCATGTGCCCCTTTCGGCTTTGACCACCATGGAGAACCGCCCCGGTCCGGAGTTCACTATGCGCTATAACCTTTATCGCTCAGCCCAGATCAATGCCATGGGCAAACCCGGTTTCAGCTCGGGCCAGGTCATGAAGGCCCTGGAAGAGGTTTTTCATCAGACCATGCCGGGGGAGATGGGCCTCGACTACATCGGTATGAGCTTTCAGGAAAAAAAGGCCCAGGAGGGTATCCCCGCTTCCGCCATCTTCGGTTTTTCCCTCCTCTGTGTCTTCCTCATCCTGGCGGCCCTTTATGAGAGCTGGTCCCTGCCGTTCAGCGTGCTTCTCTGCACACCGGTGGCTGTTTTCGGGGCCTTCGCCGGAATATGGCTCACCGGCCAGGTGAATAACGTTTATGCCCAAATCGGTCTCATCGTCCTCATCGGTCTGGGGGCCAAAAATGCCATCCTGATCGTCGAGTTCGCCAAGACAAGACATGAGGGGGGAAGCCCTTTGGATGAGGCCGCCCTCGAGGGTGCCCGCTTGCGTCTCCGGCCGATCCTGATGACCTCCTTCGCCTTTCTGCTGGGTGTGCTGCCCCTGGTTTTTTCCTCGGGCGCCGGTGCCGTAGCCCGGCGGATTATGGGTACGGCGGTCATGGGAGGGACCACCGCCGCTTCGGTCATTGCCATTTTTCTGATCCCGGTGACTTTTTATGTGGTAGAAAAAATCTTCAGGCGCAGAAAGAAAAAACACCGGGAGGATGAAAAGGAGGCCAACCATGTTTAAAGGGATCACCGCTCTCTTCTCGGTTCTGATAATCTCGGCCTGCACCCTCGGGCCGGATTACCGGCGCCCGGCAATGGATGTCCCTTCATCCTGGCGTTTTGAAGAAAAAGAAGCCCAGGATTGGGCTAATACCGCCTGGTGGGGGCAGTTCGATGATCCGGTCTTGAATGAGTTGATCGCCACGGCCCTTAAGGAGAACCTGGATCTTAAAATCGCCGCCTTGAGGGTCGAGGAATTCATGGGACGGTACGGCTTTTCCAGGGCCGCGCTCTTCCCCCAGGCGGATGCCACGGGGATGGTCCAGAGAAAGTCCCTGACCCAATACAGCAATCCCCCGCGGTCTTCAACAACCGACAACCCCTATTATGATTTTCAGGCCCTCCTGACTGCCGGTTGGGAGATCGATATCTGGGGGCGTCTCCGTCGGGCAACTGAAGCGGCCCGGGCCGATCTGCTGAGCACCGAAGAAGGGCGACGGGGGGTCCTGATGACCGTGGTGACCGCAGTAGCCATTGCCTACATCGACCTCCGGGACCTGGATAAACAACTTGAAATTGCCGAAAGAACTTCCAAAAGCCGGGAAGATTCTTTCAAACTCTTCCATCTCCGTTTTGAGCGGGGACTCATCTCGCAATTGGAACTCAGACAAATAGAATCGGAGGTCCAATCGGCCTTGGCCACCGTTTCATTGCTTCAAAAGCTGATCTTCCAGCAGGAGAACGCCTTGAGCCTGTTGATAGGACACCATCCGGGTCGGATTCCAAGAGGTAAAATCCTGGACCATCTGATTCTACCGGCCGTTCCGGCCGGGGTCCCTTCGCAGCTTCTGGAAAGGCGCCCGGATATCCGCCAGGCCGAGCAAAACCTGATTGCCGCCAATGCCAGGATCGGGGCGGCCAAGGCCCTTTATTTTCCCTCCATTTCCCTGACCGGCTTTTTTGGGCTGGAAAGCACGGAGTTGTCCAGTCTTTTTAGCGGGCCGGCCAGGACCTGGAATTATACCGCCCAGATTTCAATGCCCGTCTTTAATGCAGGCGTGATCGCCGGGACGATAAAGGCCACCGAAGCCTTACAGCAACAAGCCCTGGTCCGTTATCAGCAGGCCGTCCAGACCGCCTTCAGAGAGGTGGAGGATGCCCTGATCGATCAGGCCAAGTCAAGGGAACAATTAGCCAGGCAAAAAAAACAGGTAGAGGCTTTACAGAGTTATCTGGGGTTGGCCAGGGTGCGGTATGAGAACGGTTATACCAGTTACCTGGAAGTGCTTGATGCCGAGCGGGGTCTTTTCAGTGCCGAACTTTCCTATACGCAAACCCAGGGAGTCCTCTTTCGCGCCCTGGTCAACCTCTATAAATCCATGGGTGGAGGCTGGTTGGTCGAAGCGGATAAACTGGTCGGAAGGTATTAAATGTTAGAGAAAAATTCTCAAGATATGTGTTTAAGAATCTACGCCTCGTCTGTGAGTTTGCCCGGAAGAGGATGCCCCTGACGGGCCCTTAACTTAACACTGTAGCCCCCCTTTTTCGTCATTCCCGAGTGTCTTTATCGGGAATCCAGGTTTTTTAAGAAAATGCAAATCAAAGTCCCTGGATTCCGGCTTAAATCTTGCCGGAATGACGGATAGAGGGGCCACGGCTCAACTGATCGACAAAATTTTGTCGATGTATCAGCAATAAGCGCCTAATCTATGCAGCTTTTCTCCGGATGGACGATCCTGATCGGTCTCATGGCGGCTTATGCCGGCTTGTGCGGGAATATCACCTATGCCTACGGCGTGTTTTTACCGGCCATGAGCCAAACCTTCCTTTGGAGCCGTTCTGCCCTGTCCGGACCCTATACCCTGTTTTTCATTGTCGGCGGCCTGCTTGGACCGGTTGCCGGTCTGAGCGTGGCCAGATTCGGGGCCAGAAGAAATATCATCATCTTCAATTTCATTGCCGCCCTGGGTCTCCTCGGCCTGTCTCAGGTCAGGGCCCTCTGGCAGGTTTATCTGTTCTTTGGCGTCCTGGCCGGTCTGGGTATTGGCTTCGGCGAGTTTATACCGATTACCTCCGTGATCAACAACTGGTTTATCCGGAAAAGATCATTGGCCATGGGTTTGCTCTTTGCCTCCGGCGGAGTGGGCGGTTTTGTTCTGCCCCCCCTGATCAGCCGGATTATCTCCGTTCTGGGATGGCGCTGGGCCTGGGTTTGGCTGGCCGG
>JACRBX010000258.1 GCA_016219225.1 Deltaproteobacteria bacterium | reverse complement strand
TGTGATTTGGCCTTCCAACCTTGCCCACTCCAAGGGCAAGGTGTAGGCAGTACACGTTAACCAACCATTATCTTAAATAATTATACCAATCAATTGGTTATACGATCTATTCTTGTTTTTTTCCAGGGGAAGATCCGTCCGGCAGAAAGGGGCCAATTTCGCAATCGACCTTTCCTCCAGGCGGCTCAACCGGATGACATCCGAATGTGGTCAGCCGGCAGCATAGTGCAATACGGGATGGTTAGGAGCCCAAATAACTCTTCTTCACTTCCTCATCCTCCAATAACTCACGGCTGGGCCCCTCGCGGAGAATACGTCCGATCTCCAAAACATAACTCCGCTGGGAGATCTTCAGGGCCATGCGCGCATTCTGCTCTACCAGGAGAATGGTTCCGCCTTGATTGCTTATTTCCTTTACAATTCGCGCTATCTGACTCACCATGACGGGGCTCAGACCCAGGGTTGGCTCATCCAGCAGGTACAATTGTGGAGTGCTCATCATCGCGCGCCCGATGGCCAGCATCTGACGTTCCCCGCCGCTTAGCAGGCTGCCCAGTTGGGTTTTCCGCTCCTTCAATATAGGGAAAAGGTTGAAGACCTTCTGGAACCTGCTTTCTCTATCCTCTGCGGCGCGGGTGGCTGCAGCGCCAAGCTCCAGGTTCTCCAGAACCGTCATCTTTCCGAAGATCCCCCCACGCTCCGGAACATGGGAGATGCCCTTCATGGCGATCTGTGCCGCCTTCAAGCCGCGAAGGGATTGATTGTTGAAGGTAATGTCGCCTCCACCCCAGGAAATCAAGCCGGAAATCGCCTTCAGCACGGTCGTTTTCCCCGCCCCGTTGGCGCCGATGAGGGCTACGATTTCTCCGGGATGGACGGATAGTGAGATTTCATGCAGGGCCTGTGATTTCCCGTAATAAACATTTACTTTATTCAACTGAATCATTTTCATCATACCCCAAGTAGGCTTCGATCACGCGAGGATCCCGGGCGATCGCCTCCGGCTCTCCCTCCATGAGTTTCTGCCCGAAGTTCAAGACCATCATGCGATCGCAGATCTGTTGCATGACCTTCATGTTGTGATCGATGACGAAAACGGTCGTGCCGTTGTCGCGAATACTTCGAATCAGCCCGATCATCTCGGTAATTTCGTCGGTGTTCATGCCGGCAAACGGTTCGTCCAGTAGAATCAGCCGCGGTTCGGCGGCCAAGGCGGTCGCCAGCATGAGCTTCTTCTGCTGCGCCCAGGTCAGACTCTCCGCCGGGTATTCTTCGAGACCTCCCAGGTCGGCAAATTTAATCAATTCCTGCGCCCGTTTCCGAGTGGTGACTTCCTCTCTACGGGAAAAGGGGGTACGCAGAAAGGCGCCCAACATCGTCGATCTCGTCCGGCAGTTCAGACCGTTCATGACATGAACCAGCACGGGTATTTTCGGGAAAATGGTGGCCGCCTGAAAGATTCTCACAACCCCCAGCAACGCGATCTGATAGGGTTTCAGATCGCGAATATTCTTGCCGTCGAAATGAACCTCCCCCCCACTCCACGGAACCGTATTGGTGATTGCGTTGAAAACGGTCGTTTTACCCGCGCCATTGGGTCCGATGAGGCCGAAGATCTCTCCGTGATAAATAGAGAAATCGATATCGACCACGGCCTTAAGGGCGCCGAATTTGATGAATAACTTTTCCGCCCTCAATAGGGGGACATGAGGCGATGAAGTCATGGAATCCATTTGGCCATCCTCGGGTGAAGTTCTTTCAACTTGCCTGCAATTCCTGTGGGCATTAAAATGATGACGACAATCAGGATGAGACCGAAGAAGAGGGGGCGATAGGTTTGGGCCGCCTCGAGAAACTCCGGAACAAACCAGAGCAGAAGGGGCCCAATAATCGTTCCCGCAATCGTTCTGGTGCCGCCGACAACGATCATGACCAGGAGGTTGAACGACATATGCCCCCCGGCGATTTCCGGCTCGATCGCCTCCATGTAGTTGGCGTAAAGTCCTCCGGCGACGGCGGCGATGGCGCAGGCCGTGACGAACGACATGAGTTTGTAACGCGAAACGTTCATACCGAGTGCCTCCGCCAGGTCTTCATTTTCCCGTATCGAGGCGAACGTCCGGCCGGTGCGGGAATTGACCAGACGGCGAATCAGGAACTGGGTCAGGATGAGGGCGATGAGGATCACGTAGTAAAAAACCTTCTTCGAGGCGAAATCGATCGTCAACCCCATCACGGTAACTGCCGGGAGCATGGGAATGCCTGATAGGCTGACTCCCCCCGTCAGGCTGTTCCAGTTGTGAATGATGATCGAGATGGCAATCCCAATGGCAAGCGTTCCCAGGACGAAATAAGGCCCCCGGATGCGCAGCATCGGCCAGCCGATGACGACGGCAATGCAGGCCGTTATCAGCGTGCCCGCGATGAGGGCCGGTATCAGAGGGACACCCAACTTGACCTGCAGGATGGCGGAACTGTAAGCGCCGATACCGAAAAAAGCGGCATGGGCCAGGGAAACCAGACCCGTATACCCATAGACCAGATCGAGACTGCCGACCAGGATCATATAAATCCCGACCATGGTGAACATGTAAATCCAGTAATCGGACGGGAGCAGAAAGGGAAGCAGGAAAACCACCAGTCCGAAAATAAGGTAAACAACTGATTTCGATCGCATATAGTATACCTACTCCTTCTGGTTAACGGCGGTACAATCCATGGGGCAGCAAGAGGAGAACCACGACGAAAAGCCCGTAGGAAAAGAGATCCTTGTACATGGAACTGATATAGGCGGCGCCGTAATTCTCTCCCAATCCCAGGATAATCCCCCCGACGATGGCGCCTGGAACGCTTCCCAGACCTCCGAGGGCCACCACGATAAAGGCCTTGGTGATTGGCGTCATCCCCATGCTTGCGCCTACCAGGGCGGTCGGCGCATCAAGCACACCCGCGATACTTACCAGGACGCAGCCGACAATGAAGGTCATCGATGTCGTGCTGTACGGGGATATGCCGAGCAACTGCGCAACGTCACTGTTTTCGGAAGCGGCGCGAATCCTTTTTCCTGTCAGGGTCCGATAGATCAGGATATAGGTCCCCAGGGCGAACAGCAGGCAGAACACAAAGATAACGAGTCGCTGAAGCGTCAGGGAGACGGGACCAAGCTGAAGAAAAATGTTATTGTAAGGGGAGGCGACTTTCTTCCAGGTCGGATCGAACAGGACGGCCCAGCCTCCTTCCAGGATGGAATACAACCCCAGGGCGGCAATAAACCCTGCTGCATGCGGTGCGCCGTGGAGCGGGCGAAAGACGATTCTCTCCGTCACGATCGCAATGATCATACCGATCAAAACAGCCGGGAAGAGGCTGGATAGATAGTAGCCCGGACCCAGCCACTGGACGACATAGAAAGCAACGAAGGCCCCAAGGGCATAAATGCCGCCGAGTGCGAAATTGGGAACCGACAGAATTCCATAGATCAAGGTCATCGCCAAGGCAAGCAGACCATAAGAACTGCCGACGATCAAGCCATTAACGGTATATTGCAGAAATTCGGCCATCGTAAAAACACCTCGCTCGGGGATTCTCTATATCCGAGCCGGTTAAGGAGGATCTTATGTTACGTAACGGGAATCCATCTTTCTCATGCTTCCTTAGGGAGATGACTCTTATAATCTATTGTACTCGCTGAGATCGGTCATGCCGCATACCTCCCGCTCCATGGAATCAGCGTTTGTATCAACGGTTGGCCATCATCTTGGGGCAAAGCCAGGGTGATGACCAACCGTTATTCTCAAGAGGAGGTAGAACAGAAATCCCACTGTTCCCCGGGACGCTTATTTTATGGGGACCAATTTTCCGTCCCGGTAGACCCCCATCTCCCCTGTAATGACCCCTGATCCGTTTTCCTGAAAGGCGGAGACACCGGTCGTGTTGTATTTCTCCGGGAGGGGAAGCACCGAGGCCGCAGCCTGCCGGATCTTGAGGGCCTCCGTGATCGTGCCGGCCTTTTGCATGGCCCGGGCAATGATGTGGATGCTGGCATAAGAGCTCAGACCGTAACCGGCGGCCGGTTCCTTGAATCCCATGGCCGGGTACAACTGTGTCCGGTAGCGGGCGTTGGCGGGCGGCCAGGGCGTCTTGCTGGTAAATTCAATGCGCTTCAAGTATCCTTCGGTTAACTTCGGACCGGTCAGTTTCTCGCCCGTGACGCCAAAGCCCGTTGTGACCACGAAGGGCGTCTTGATCCCCAGCTCGTGGGCCTGCGTGATGACGCCGGCCGACGATTCATCGTGGCCCGTGAGCATGATGACGTCCGGTTTGGCGGCCTTGATCTTCGTCAACTGCCCCCGGAAATCGGTCTGCGTCCGCTCGTCGAACCACTCGCTGGCTACTTTTTTGACCCCCAGTTTCTCGAAAACCTCCTCGTACCCTTCAGCCGAGGCCTTCCCCCAATCACTGGTGTCGGAAATCAGGGCATAGGTCTTGGCCTTGAGGATCTTCACCGCCGCGCGGGCACAGTCCCGGGCATCGTCGTCCGCCGTCTGCTGATGGCGCAGGACCAGTTTGTTCCCCCGCGAGGTGGCTTCGGGTGCTTTGAAGAAGCCTATGATGAGAACACCTAACCGCTCGTTTTTCTCCAGGCAGGCCATGGTGGGGCCGCTTAGCCCCTGGATGACCACTCGTACGTTGTACCGGTCTTTCAACAGTTGCATACCCGCAACGGCTTTGGCGGCCGAAGCCTCGTCGTCATACTGCCGGATCGTTATCTTGTAATTCTTTCCGCCCACGTTAATGCCGCCTTCATCGTTGATTTCCTTGGCGGCGATCTGGGCCCCGTGGAGGGTGTCGAGCCCGACGGCGGCGACCTTCCCCGTCAGGGGCATGATGACCCCGATGTTAACCTCGTCCCCGTAAGCGAGAAAAGGGACAACGAACAACGAGGCGCACCATAAGACAATCATGCTCATTCTTATCATGGCTTTCTTCATCTGTTTCCTCCTTTGCATGCCGGTTTAGCCGGGACTTCTATTGTTAGGAACGACCCGACACTCGAGCCGATTTTCCTATTGGTATGGCTTTCGAAAAAGCGGGGATGAGGTACAGCCTTCAGAAGCGTAATGCACAATGACCCTGAATGCTCTTCTTTTAACTTTTGGGGTTGCCAGGTCTCTTTTTCCAAAAAATTGTAGACTGTCGACCGTATACTGTCGAATTATACTATTCTAATTTACTTGTCAAGCTTTTTTTTGGCTTCCATCCGGATTGTATTCATACCCGTCTTTTCCGGTTTTCCGTCCCAAATGCCCGGCCAACAGCTTTCTTTTCAATATCGTTTCGGCATTTTTATTTATTTTTTACTTGGGTTATAGACGAAGAGGGGAAGGCACTTTCCGGGAAGTCACTGTTTCCGGATAGACACTAATGAAGGCCAGATCTCCGAAGGGTGCGATGCATCAGATAACCTTCCAGTCCAAACAGGATAAGACCTGTCCAAACCAGTCCGAAGCCGATGAACCGGGCAACGCTAAACGCCTCCTGGAAGACCAGGACGCCGATCAGGAATTGTATCGTCGGGGCAATGTATTGCAGAATGCCGGCCACAGAAAGCGGGATGCGCCGAACAGCCGATGCAAACAACCACAAGGGAATGGTGGTGACCGGTCCGCCGGCAATCAGCAGAAGATCGGTGGCCGGGCCGCTATGCAGAAAGACCCCTTGGCCGACCCGGTCGGCATAGGTCAGGTAGATAAGCACCGGCAAAAGCAGGATGCCTGTTTCCAGGGTCAATCCGTGAAGGGACCCAAGGGGGGCGACCTTTTTGATCAGCCCATAGGTGGCCCAGGAAAAGGCCAGGGTCAGGGCGATCCAGGGCAGGGAGCCATGGGAGAAGGTCAAATAGAGGATGCCCAGGGCGGCCAACCCGACAGAGACCCATTGCCAGGGTCGAAGCTGTTCACGCAGGAAAATAACTCCCAGCAATACGCTGAGCAGGGGATTGATGAAGTAGCCGAGGCTGGTCTCGACGACAAAACCGGCATTGACCGCCCAGACGTAAGTAAGCCAGTTGATCGTGATCAATCCCGCCGCCGGGATGTACACAGACCATACCCGAGGCCGCAAAATAGCCCTGGTAAAAAGCATCCCTTGCCGTGACAGCAGGACCAGGACGGATAACGAAAGGAAAGACCAGAAGATGCGATGGCAGAGAATCTGAACTGCCGGGACGTGATGAAGCCATTTCCAATAAATAGGGAAAAGGCCCCACAGACCGTAAGCTCCTATCGCGTACCAATGTCCTCTGTTCATTCGGCTTGAGATTCAACGACTATTATCAGGTTCAAAACAGGGTTTCCAACCATTCTTTGACTTCCGGTGGAAGAGGATAAACGCCTTTGGCGTGATCGCAACAGTGCCGGAATTTCGCGGGAAGCACGATTTCGTATAGACTTTCCGCTCCGTCCTTGGTCATCTTCTGCAAACGGACCTTATAGGGCTCTTGCCAGGTGTCGATGGAAAAATAATAGGTCTCCTTTTCTGAATCGACATAGCGCCCGGAATAACCGGTGTTGCCCCATTCCAGATAACAGGCCACGGCGTCCGCCGGACCCATCTCCCAATCAATCGCCAGATCTTTAAACTGCGACAATTCGCCCACTGGATTTCTCTCCGATCTTAAATATTGTGTCGCACAGGGACAGGATAACTCTTTCGAACACCCGGCAATGCATTATTTTTTCAAGATCTCTGCTACCCGAGATCGGACATAACCTGGAAACCGTTTCCCGTATTCCTCAAGAAGGTTGGACGACAAATGTTTTAGATTGGTATGCGCGGGCTTTTTGTCGGGCAAGATATTGTTCCACGTTTATTAACTATAATGTTAAGAAATATGGAATTTAATGTCAATCTTTAAATTTAACGGATTATCCCTAAAATTCTTATAAATAATTAATAATAGGTTGACAAATATTTTGCAACAATTAAATTTTATGGGCATACTGGTAGGATAATCTCTGCCTTACGCCCCCCTGTTTAATCGATTAAAATAGCCGGCAGCACTTCCGGTTCCTGAGAGGGCGGGGCCGGGCTTCGGAAGGCGATCAGATACAACGGGTCGGGGCTCTCATTTTTGGCCGCATGTTTGACACCGGGGGGGATGATGACAAAGGTATGAGAATCTTCGATGAGGGATTTTTTAACCTTCTCAGAATCCGGGTCCTGCCAGGCCAATAGAATGGGACCGCCGCAAAAAAACAGCCACTCCGTAACCTGGGGGTGAACATGATTTCCCCGGATGGTCCCGGGTTCCATGGAAACGGTGTGGAAGGTGGTCCAGTCGATTTCGATCTGAGGAATCAGAGAAAGATCTTTAAAGGGGGCGAAAGACCAGCCCCGGGGTTCGAGACGAAAATTTTCCGGTAGGGAAACTATCTTTAATGAAGGCATAACCATCCCCTTTAATTTAATGGTATAGGAATTTCCTTTTTGGACGCAGATCGACTCGGATCGGCAGATTTTCGCCGATCGTGCAGATTGCCAAGATTTTGAATATAAATAATAATTATCTGCGAGTATCGGCGAAAATCAGCGTCCTAATTTTTTTAATTTCATGAACGCATCAAAACCAATCCTGATCATCCACCAGGGTGCCCTGGGAGACCTGATCATGTCTCTGCCGGCCCTTTATTCTATGCGTTTATTCCATGGGTCGACGCCCTGGAACATGGCCGGGAACCCGGAAACCCTGGCCCTTTTGCACCGCCGTTTTTATGCCCAGGAAGTTGTTTCCATCCATCGAAAAGATTGGGCCGGGCTTTTCCAGGAAAAATCCAAGGTCCCGGATCGATTCCGGGATTTTCTGTCCTCTTTTCAGAAAGCCTATCTTTTTTCAGCAAATAAGCCTGAAGTCCTGATTCAAGGCCTATTCTCTGCCGGATTGGCAAAGACGGTCTGGATACCTTCTTTTCCGGATGTACAACAGAATAGCTCTCTTCAAAGTCTTCAAAAAGAAATTTTAAAATTCGAAAATATCCCCTGGGTTGAATCTGAGAAAATCATTTTTCCGTCCCCGGAAGATCTCCAAAAGGGCCTCGAATATTTAAGACAAATCCCCAAACCAGGAGAAGGGTTGCCCCTTTGGGCTATGCATTCCGGCAGCGGAAGCCCTCACAAGAACTGGCCGCTGGAAGGTTTTTTAGAAGTAGCCCAGGAACTCCGCTCCTTAAAAAAGGCCCAGCCTTTTTTTCTTATGGGACCGGTTGAACAGGAGACCTCACCGGAAACGGTCAAGATGATCGAGGCCCGGGGTTTCCCGATCATTAGGAGTGTGACCTTGCCGGTTCTGGCCGGGGTATTGAGTCAGTGTGCCGGTTATCTGGGTAATGATTCCGGTGTCTCCCACCTGGCCGCAGCCCTGGGTCTTCCGACAGTCGTTCTCTTCGGCCCCACCGATCCCATCTTCTGGGGACCGAAAGGGAAAAAAGTCAGGATCCTTTCCCCTTCTATCCCCTGTGCACCGTGTATTCCCGAAACCAGGCGGGTATGTCTTCATAAAGGATGTCTGGCTTCTTTAACCGCCCGGCAGGTGCTGGAGACTATTGACACTGTTCAAGGTTCAAGGTTCAAAGTTCAAGGTTGAAGGGAAAGCTGCTGCCCTGCTTTATTGGCCTTTTAAGGCTTTAGATCGCCCGGATAGAATACTTTTTTTTGTTTAATAGAAGAACAAACCCCCCGGTGTCTTCCTCATCAATATATTCGGCGATCTGATAGTAAGCCGGACGGAGGAATCGGGCCGGGAATTGACCCTTTTTGACCTGACAATAAAGGATGCTTTCGGCGTTAATCCTCACGGTCTCAGGGTCGAGTTCTTCCTGGGAGTCATCATTCAAAGTCAGCCGGATCTGTTCCCGCGCCTCAGTTCCCTAGCTGACCAGATCCACCTGCCGGACCACCAACGGGGTATCTTCTACCTCGAGATAACATTTTTGGTTGTTGAGGTGGACAATAAAGAGGCCGTCTTCCGTTTTCTCCAGACTTTGGATCAGCCAGAGGAAGATGGGCCGATGGATGATCTCCGCTCCTTGATGATACCATTTCCCTTCTTTGCTTACAAAGATCAGGCAGGGAGGTAACGGATTGCTGTTCTCACTCATAATTCTCCATTTAAAAATTTTTTTTACTGTCCAGAAGCAAGGTCACCGGTCCATCATTAATCAGATAAACCTCCATCATCTCCTGAAAACGGCCGCCGGCCACGGGGACACTTTTCTCCCTGGCCTTTTCCAAGAACAGGTTGTACAGGGGTTCAGCCAGAGCAGGGGGGGCCGATTCGGAAAAGGAAGGGCGCCGGCCTTTCCGGCAATCTCCCCAGAGGGTAAATTGAGAGACCACCAACAAGGCCCCGCCCGTTTCGATCAAGGAAAGATTAAACTTTCCCTGGGTATCGGAGAAGATACGGAGATTAAGGACCTTTTCCACTAAATAATTTACATCGGCTTCGGTATCTTCTCTGCCTACACCCAAAAAAACCAGCAGACCCGGGCCGATTTCCCCGACCGTCTCCCTGTTGACCGTAACCCGGGCTTCCCTGACCCTTTGAACAATTAGTCGCATGGTTTTTTCCTGCTATCCGGCAAGATACCTGATCTATTCTGGTCCTATTTTATTAATATAAAAATTTCATTTCTGTAACACGATCATCAGACATCTTATTTAGCACAATGAAATTGGTCTGTCAAAACACTCTTAGGAGTTTTAACCAGGGTTATGGAAATGTGGATTTGTCCGGGTAAATGGTCTATGATATTTTTATGAGGATTAATACCAACACCTGGAACCGGATTCGCTATTCTCTTTATGCGCCTTTTTATGACCTGGCCGCCCGATGGTTTGCTGCCCAGAGACGTCGTTCCATTGAGCTGCTGGATTTGAAATCCGAAGAAAGGGTGCTTATTGTAGGTGCCGGGACAGGATTGGATCTGGAGTTTCTTCCTAATGATATCAGCATAGAGGCCAATGATATTACCTCGGCCATGGTGCAGCAATTGGCCCGGCGAGCCAATAGACTCGGCTTGAAGGTAAAAGCCGAGGTGATGGATGGGCAGAATCTTCAATATGATCCGGAGTCTTTTGATGCGGTTATCCTCCACCTTGTCCTGGCCATCATTCCTGACCCCATCCGCTGTATTCAGGAGGTGGAACGGGTCTTGAAGAAAGAGGGGCGGGCCGTCATTTTTGATAAATTTCTTCCCGATAACCAAAAACCTTCTTGGGGGCGGAAGTTATTAAACCTCTTTACCAATGTAATCGCTACCAACATCACTCGTCAGTTAGGCCCTATTCTCGACTCCACTACTCTTAAAATTGTCTATGAAGAACCAGCCGGGTTTGGAGGTTTTATTAAGATCGTCTTGGTTCGAAAATAACCCTGGATTAACCTCCAGGCTTGTATGTTCTCCGTCATGCCGGACCCCGTATCAAGTACGGGGCAGGCTCTATCCGGCATCCAGGAGGGGTTACGGATTTTTTTTAGCCTGGATTCCGGCTTTCGCTATAATGACGAGCTAACTCCACGGTTAAATAATATTTTCATGCTTTGTGGTGACCCGATGGGTCATGACGGCTTGACATGAAAATACGAATCTTGATGGTCTCGTAAAAACTCGTCATTCCCGCGCCGGCGGGAATCCAGGCTATATGTAACTAATTAAAAACACTGGATTCCCGTTTTCACGGGAATGACGTAAATCGGCGCTTTTGGACTT
>JACRBX010000257.1 GCA_016219225.1 Deltaproteobacteria bacterium | reverse complement strand
TGTGATTTGGCCTTCCAACCTTGCCCACTCCAAGGGCAAGGTGTAGGCAGTACACGTTAACCAACCATTATCTTAAATAATTATACCAATCAATTGGTTATACGATCTATTCTTGTTTTTTTCCAGGGGAAGATCCGTCCGACTGAGACCAGGTGCAAACCCTGTCGCGCCCGCAAGTCTTGGAGATGCCGGGCCTCGTCGACATGAGGAAAGAAGTCTAATGGGACGTCGTTTCTGAATTGACTTGAAAAATTATAAGAGGGGGCTATAAAAAAGTAGAAGATTGCCAAGACAAGGGACTTGAATACGCCGGGACCCTGCACCGTGTAATGGGGCGGGGGATTGAGGGGACAAAGATATTCAGGAACCGGCAGCCGACAACTACAAATTTCGAAAGCAAGAAGGAAATTCTGATTAAACTCTGGTCCGGCCTTGTCAGGGGTATTTCATTTTCTGAACTCTCTTTCGGATTACAGTGCAAATTTTATCTATAATGTCAAGGGAGCCGTATTTATCATTGAACTCTGCTGCCAATGCTTCAGCCTTCGGAACAATATCCTGAATCATCTGCCCAAGTACTCTTATGACCAGATGCTGTTTTATCGCGTTGTCTTCAGCCAACCTCTTCCAATGCCTGGTCTGGAGCCAATCCGGCCGATTTTCCCCACCGACCTTCATGGCCAGCTTATCCGTTAGATCTGTATAGACTTTGGTGCAAAGGAGGTCGTAAAACGGTGCCAGACGGGGGCCGGGATCAGTCAACAGAATGGCAAGGTTCTTGGCATGGGCATCCGCATTGCCGATCAGCACATTGAATATGATCCAATGCAGGAGTGCCATCCGGTCTGCTGCCGGACGGATGCTCGACTTATTGATCAGCTTAAAGCATTGGCTTAGCGTCGGGCCATCCTCACTTTCATATTTCTGATCCGGAAGAACGCCTAGGGCCTGGCATAAATCTTCCTGATGAAGACGAAGTACTTTGCCCTCCGGCGACCTTTCCCGGTCAAAGCGTTTTACGATAAATAATAGGTCGGGCTCTCTGCGTATCGATACCTCAGGCACCTGAAGACCCAGCTTCCCTGCGAGCATCATACAGTACGCCTCATTCATTACCGTTCCTTCAAGTCCTTGGATGTGCGTGCTTGGCGCATTGCCGGTCGCAAGGAAAACCCTGTCTAATGGGACGTTGTTTCTGAATTGACTTTAGAAATCGTTTAAAGTAGGGTTGCCCAAGAATTTGTTCAAATTACCATAGATTTTGTGCACATCAAATTTTTTTATCCAACCTCGCTTGTTCAACTATTTGAAATAATAAAGCAATATAATTTGATTTTTGTGGCAAGGGTTTTGCTTATGGAATAAAACCATTTTTTAGGAATGGCCATGAGAACCCAAGAATGAAAATAGAAATTTTGGCACGGATTTAACGGATTACACGGCAAGATAAATTGACTAACTCAAGAAATCAGGCCGTTGGCGTGATATTTTGAATCTCTAAAAGAAGTAACCGTGGAATCCAGTGGTTCCGGCTTTGCCGGATCATGTGTCCAGCCTTATAGGACCAGTGCCTAAAGAGCAAAGAAAGGAGGGGTCATCTTATGATCGAGCAGAAGAACAGAGGTTCAAAGAAATCCTCAAACGGAAAAAGGGGTTATGGCTGGCTGCCGGATGTTCCGGACCAGCGGGATTATCTCTTGAGCGCGGTGCTCAAGGTGCCGAAAAAGCTTCCCCGGAAGATCGACCTGCGGCCCCTTTGCTCCAAGGTCGAAGACCAGGGTGATCTGGGAAGCTGTACGGCCAATGCCCTGACCGGGGCACTCGAGTTCCTGGAACAGAAGAACAAGGTTTCCTTTAAGGACTTCAGCCGGCTCTTTATTTATTACAACGAGCGCGCCCTGGAGCACACCATAAATTCTGATTCCGGGGCCATGCTGCGGGACGGCATCAAGACCCTGGCCAAGCAGGGCGTCTGCTCCGAGAAAAAATGGCCTTACGTGATTTCCAAGTTCAAGGCCAAACCGAAACCGGCCTGCTACAAGGAGGCCCTGGACCACCAGATCACCTCCTACCACCGCATCCTGACCCTGGATGAGATGCGGACCTGTTTGGCCGAAGGGT